>JBLIMI010000443.1:0-3961 GCA_047638655.1 Minisyncoccia bacterium
ATGGCAGCCTCCACGATGGAGCCGCCCCCGTCGTCCGCCGCGATAAAGCGCAACTGAATGTTAGCGCTCAGAGACACGTGGTCCAAAACGGTCAGCGTGTGCTGGTACCAACCGCCTGCAGCCTGGGGGTTCCCCGGGCTAAGTTCCTCGACCAAGGTCCAATTGGTCCCATTGTCGGAGATCTGCACGCGGAAACTATCGTCCACGGTGCCGTTGCCGTTGTTCACGTACCAACGCCAGTAACTGATGGTCGGGTTCGCCATGGCGCTCAGGTCGTAGGCGGGAGTGATGAGCGTGGTGTGGCCGGTGTCCACATCGTTGTCGCCAATACCACCGCCAACGCCGCCCTGGCCCGTCACCCAACAGACGGTGCCCGGACTGGAATGGTCGTCCTCGGGCTGTGCCGCGGTACCGTTGGGGTTGACCCGGGTCCAAATTCCGCTGCTGGCGTTGTCGCCAGCGGCGCCCGAAGTCCAACCACTGGGCGCTTCCAGGTCATCTGTCGCGACCACGTTCAACCCAAGGGCGACCGGTGCCGTGTAGAGCGCCGTGGGCGCAGCGCTCGGCGATGACCAGGTTCCGCCCAGGGTGCTGTCGGCGGTCAAGTAATAAGCCACCGTGTCGCCACAGGTCAGTGCGGGAAAGTGAGCGGTGAAGTCGGTGCTGGACTGCTGGCTCATGGGCACCGACAAGAATCCACTGCCGGTGTCGTAGTGCAGTTGCGCCGTTCCGGAAATGTAGGTCCCGGGTTCCGACTCGGTGATCGTCACTGCCAGGTCCAAGCCAGCGGGATCCACCATGTCCGGCAATCCTGTGGGAAATGCGATGTCCAGGGCCGGGGGCCCCACCCACCAGATGAACAGACCACGCTCCAGGTCGCTGCCGATCACCGTTCCGCTCGGGAAGTACGGGTAGACGTTCCAGA
Organism: Minisyncoccia bacterium; assembly: GCA_047638655.1. Lineage (GTDB taxonomy): Bacteria > Planctomycetota > UBA1135 > UBA1135 > JABACD01. Next base: position 926 of record JBLIMI010000443.1, read on the forward strand.
GTCCGTTGTACGCGTCCGCATCGCTACCGGGATACGTGTCGAAGAAAGCCGTCTCCACCACGTTGAGGGGATTCGAGCCATCAAAGACTCGCAAACCGCTGCGGTAGTTGGCTTCAAAGATCACACTGCCCCGGGTATAGAGGTTGTGGCCGATGGCGGTGTTGCCGTTGGTGAAACTGGTGACGTAGGTCGGGTTGTCAATGTTGCTGACGTCAATCACATAGGTGGTTGACTTCAAGACACCGTTCTCGTCCAACTCGTCTCCCAGATAGAAGTACTGCCGATCCTCGGACAGCCACCCCTGATGGGAATAGGCGTTGTTCGGGTATTCGACGTGCCCCAGAATTTGCAGGCTATTCTTGTTGGTCACATCCAGCACGGTCAAGCCCGTCTGCGTGCTGCCGCCGTTGAAGCCTGCGCAGCAGAACGCAATCTCGCGACCGGCGTAGGGACCGCTGGTGTAACTCACGACTTGCGCGTCATGCACGTAGCGCGTGGTCCAGGTGGCCACCAACGGAGGGTTGGTCGTGCTTTGGTTCAAGTCGTAGACGCGCAGGCCATTGTCGCTACCGCCGGTGCGGTAAAGGAAGCCTGACTCTTCGTTGATCGCCACGTTGTGGGTGGCCGTTGTTCCCCCGGAGGTGATCGTGCCGAGCGATTGCACCGTGCCGCTGTCGATGTTCGTCAGCCCGAAGACTTGAATACCAGAGCCACCTTCGCTGACGGCGTAGGCTTTGTCTTCGTAGGTCTTGATGTCGCGCCACAAACTCTGCGGTCCCGTCTTGGTGGTCAGAATGACCGGGTTGGCCGGGTCCGTGATCTCCACGAACGTCGTGCCGTTGTAGTGCGTCATCAACGCGTACTCGCGACCGCTGGGCGAGACGTAGCCCCAACAATCAGCACCCGATTGCGGACTTCCCATCTGGTCCAGAGGAATCCACGCGAGTAACTCCACGCCGTTGGAATCGAAAGGGTTCGTGCCCAGTCCCATGGAACCGCCAAAGGCCGTTCCGCCCACGGCCCCGGGATTGCCGAGGGCGCCTCGGGTGTAGCCGGGCCCGCTGTACGGAGCCTGGCGATCGAGAATTTTGGGGTCGTCATCGTGGGCCAGGGCCAAGCCGGAGAGAACGGCGAGGGCACAGGCACCAAACAGGCGTGAATTGGAGATCATGGGGATTCTGAGGGGCGCAGAAGATCAAAGTTGCCGGAGGGTTCCGTTGCCGGAGGGATCCGTTGCCGAAGGGATCCGGCCAGGGGGGGCACGGCCACATTCGGGGTCGTGCCTATGACGCGTTCTAACCGCTCCCAGGTTCCTTGCAACCACTCGCAAGCCCCGAAAAGCGGATCTTGGACAGCATCCGTTCGGATTCGCTCGTTTGGAGTGCCTTGAGCCTCGCCACTCGGGGACAGCAACGCCGGTGTGTGCTGTTTTGCCCCAGGCGTGGCCCTCTGCCGGGTCTCAATCGGGCACGGCCACAGGAACCGCCAACCAAGGTCCGGGGCTCGCCTCTCCGCTCAAGCTCACCAAAAAGGATTCCAAGTCCACCAACTCCGCGTCCGTGAAGTCTCGGGCGGTCAGTATCTGTTCCTGGTGCTGATGCAGGGGCGCGGCCCCTTCCAGGGTCGAGTAGAAGTGCAAGACTTCCCTTAGGGTGTCGAATTGACCGGCGTGCATGTAGGGCCCGCGGCCCGCCACGTTGCGCAAACTGGCCGTCTTGAATTCGCCCCAGTTGGCAGGGCTGCGCACCAAGCCGCGAGCGTTGCGCGCGCGCTCCCCGGATGGATCATCGCTGAAAACACCACTGGCCCGAAATTCACTGGCGAGCAAGTCAGGCAAGCCCGAGTAGCGTCCAGGGTCCGTGGGCATGCCCCCACCGCGGGCGCCGAGCCCCAGTCCGTGGAATTCGCCGTCGGAGAAGTTGGGGCCGTTGTGACACAACCTGCAGTTGCCCTTGCCAAGGAACAAGCGCAGTCCACGCTGGGCCGCTTGCGGATAATGGTCACTCGCCACTTGTTGACCCGCGCGTAAGCCAGCGACGAAGCGATCGAAGGGCGAGTTGTTCTTCACGAGTCGGCGCTCGTAGGCGGCGAGCAGTTTACCGACGGCGCTGAAAGAGCGATTGACCGCTTCGCGATCGGCTTCGGCCATGGCGCCCCAACGCAAGGCGTGCGGTGCTTGCGGAGCGCGCCTGTCCGGTCGTGCGTGGGCCGGGAAGCGTTCGCTTTGCTCGAGTTTCGGCAAAGGACCCGCGAGCGCTTCAAATTCTGCGCGCAAGGAATCCTCCCCGGCGATGTAGTGCAAGATCGCTAGGCGGTCGCTCGCCATCTCGAACGCGCTCTCGAGGGGACCGAGCGCCTGGGCCCAGAGACTGTCCGCCCGGCCGTCGTGAAAGAACCAATGCCCCTGGGCCACATTCCACAGAGAGGGCGTGCGACGTGTTCCCTGTGGGAAGAGAGCCGGCGTCTCCGGTACGGGCTGCGCATCGCTGAACTCTTTGCTTGGATCGTGGCAGCTGGCGCAGCTGACTTCAGCGCTCGCGGACAAGCCCTTGTCGAAGAAAAGACGGTGCCCAAGGCGCTCCGCTGCTGCCTGCCCGTCAAAGCGATTGGTGCGGTCCAGTTCAGGTTCGGGCAATGGGGAGAGCGCTAGCACGCGCGCCAACTCCCGGCCTTCGAAGACGACAGGTGCTTGCTCCCCAGTGCTCAATGACTGAGCCGCGCCGAGGACGCACAGGCCGACGAGCACCCATCCTGCCATGAGGCGCAAGTGCATCAGTCCACGTCCACGGACACCTGAGCCCGTTCCGTGATGGCGGCTCGGGTCCAATCGAAGTAGAGCTCCCAATAACCAGGCATGTGGAACAACAGCCCCGAAACGCGGAATTCGCCCGGACCCTGGGACTCGATTTTGGGTTCGCGGTTCATGCCATGTCCGTGCTCGGGCATGCGTGCGTCAAATCTGAGACTCGCTTGCATGGGTTCGCCGTCCGATCGAGAAACCTGCACGAAGACCTCGAAGTGTTCGCCAAATTCGAT
>JBLIMI010000444.1:0-3956 GCA_047638655.1 Minisyncoccia bacterium
TCCAGTGCAACTGTGCGTTCATGGCATCGGAGATGAGATTAAGACAACCTCGCGCTGCATCGTGGGCAACGCCGCGGCCGAATCGTCTTGCCCAAGTACTTGTTGCAACCGGGGCAACGCCAGCGGGAGACCGTGAAGACAAAGCCGCAAACCACCAGGCCAACAGCCGCAGGACGCACAATGGAAACCGAAACACCGAGCAAAACTCCCCGCTCCTCGGAGAGCACGAGAATCAAGAACACGGGTATCAAGAGAACGGCCAAAATCAGCTGATGGCGTTGTCTCCGCCTAAATTGACGCTTGAACTCCACCTGTTGCGTCTCGGTGTACTGTCGATTGTCTTCCATCGGAATTGAGCCCCGGCGGACAGCATCTTGTCGGCTCTAGGCCTGCGCTTTCTCCGATCACTCCTCTACAGTTTGGGGCTCTGGAGGCTCCCCGTCAAAGATCCGATAGAGGAACTCGAAGGGAAGAATGGCCGTATCCGCCAGAGCTGACAAGGGAACATCGACGACCATGTAGAGCACCGTGTAGACACGCAGCACCGAAGTCCATGCCGGCCCTCCAGGCGCTTCCTTCTTCCACAGGACGGGCGCCAGCTTCAGATCGCCTCGCACGCCGGAGTAGTAGCCAGGCGTCGGCTTCTCTTCCTCTGGCAACCATGTCGTAGAACAGCTTTGTGCCCACGGTCCCACAACCGCTGAGGCTCGCGACCAGAGTCGCCAAAGCCAAGGCTCGAATCGCAGGCACCTTTCCGATGGCGGATGTCATATCGGTCGAATCCTAGTCAGACCCATCCACTCGGCACGCAAGGACCAGCCCCGCGCGGATCATCAACATGTGAGTCCCTGGTAATAAAATGCAGGTGGACAGCAGGGGAGTTCCCAAAGCATCCACTCCCGGATCAACGCAGGCTGTCCAGCCCGCTCTTCAGTCGAGGATCTTCATTCCCGAGTAACGCTCCAGCACTCGCATTTCGCCGGAGGGAAACTGAACGCTCTGGCTGCGCATCACAGGCAATCCTTCCATGTCGATTTCGAGGGAAGCCGACCCCGCTGGCTGCCCCGCCACCAACAAGTCAAAAAAGTTCGTCACGGCTTGGTGCTGTTCCGACCGCACGCCGGAGACAACCACCCACTCCCCCACACCGCCCTCCGCGTGGTCAGGAGGATTCAGTTCGGTGAGTTGGGCGAGGTTGTGAAGAATCCCCATCCGCGTGAAACCGATCAATAGAGCTTCGTCAAGACCGCTTGGCCTGGAGACGCGGCGGCTACCAAGACCATTGCGCATGACGAGACCATGCTTGTCAGCCCGCAACTCCAAATCGACCGAGTTACCAGAAATAGAGCCCGAACCGCTGATCAGCGCCAAGTCGCCATGGCGAAGCAAGAAAGCTCCCTTGATGTCCGCCTCCAGCACGCCTTCTGCCGTGACGTGATAATCGAACCACACCGACTCCGCACTCAGTAAGCGCTCTTCCAATTGCACGAATTCAGAGACCGCATTCTGCCCATTCGCTCCAGCGGGCGCCGAAGCGCGACATCCAAGTGCAATCGCCAGCCAACCGATCAAGACCACTACAGATGCTACAGATTTGACATTCATGTCTTTTGGGCGGTGCCCGCCACCTCACTTGCTTCACAGGAAAGCAGGAATCCTACAGCCCGCGCTGGATCAGGAGAAGCAACCCCTTTTAGGGTGCACCCGGCTTCCCAACCAAGAAGCAGAGCCCGCTGAAGATAGGGGGCAAACAGATCAGCCGGTCGCGGTCCGCGTGCCGGACAAACGCGTCAGCCTTTCTCTACAGCCGCTTTGATGTCGTTGAGATCTTGCATCAAGCACTTCTTCATGACTCCTCGAAACGCGAGCCCCATCGGGAGGGACATCAACTTCGCCACAAAACCCTGGGGTTTGGATACATGGGTCCGCACCAACGCGAATCCTCCCGCCTGCTCGACCATACTCACGGTGCTCAAGTAGACGAAGCCGTGGCTCTCCGCCCGAGTCGTGTAGAACTCGTTCTCGACCGCTTCAGTGACCCACATGACCTCAGTCGCCTGCTTGCCAAACATCGTTCTGGTTTCGCGCCACTTCACTCCCACCCATCCACTCTCCGGTCTTTCCAAGACCTCAACAGCTTCGATACCGCTGATGACCTTGGCCGCGTTTTCGATGTCGGTAATCGCGGCCCAAATGGCCTGCTTGGAACCGTTGATACAGACCTGAGCCTCTACGATCATAGTTTTCCTCGCATCAGTCGGGGGATGAGTGAGTGTTCATGTGGTGGGAAGCTCTCCCGTGCGCTTCGCACCAAGCATTGAACTTGGTCGGCGGTGTAGCCAAGAAACAGGTGGTTGTGCCAGATCAAGTCCTCGATTCGACCTCCACTGTAGAAATTTCCTTCGTGCACACCAGCGAGCGACACATTCTCTATCTGAATCGTTCTTTAGACGATCCGGAGCGGTATTCGCGGGTTCTCTTCCCCCACTTGACGATGTCCATCTGCTCGGCAGGCTTAGGAAGTCGTTTACCGATCCGTACAAGGGTTCGAGTGGTCAGCGGCGGATCGAGGCACGCGCTCGGCAGTCCAGGACTACCCAACATGATCGATGTCCCTCGGGAACTGGCTGAAAGCCAAGAACTGATCGTCGTCCACCTCTCCGGTGTGACGCCGAGAATTCCAAACGCGGTTCAAGTGAGCATAAAGATGCCCCACCTTGACCGCGAAATCCTCTTCGCCGCATTCACAGTCATTGAGCAACTGAGCCTGCAGCGCGGTCACGTGTTCTTGGATGTCGGAGAGACTGTACAAGAGCAGTGCCCATTCAACCGGATTTTCCTTTTCGTTGATCATCGTGAAATCGCTCGACTAAAGATTGAGTGATCAGCGGCCTGCTCGAGACGGATCCACTGCCCCACCATGTTCAGCTCTCCTCGTTCGCGAAGGCAGTACATGCTCTCAGTGAATGACTTCGCTGATGGCAAATCCATCGGCAAGTAGCTCTACATCCGTTCTTTGAACAACACCCCATGTCACTCGTCGCCGCTACTCTGCTTGCGCGACCGGCGGCCCTCGACCAAGATCCAGACGATGCGGCCCATGGACGCTAATCCAGCCACTCCATATGCCGTTCGGAACCCGAGCTGTTGCCCTCGTTCGATGGGTTCAAAGGTAGCCAGAAATCCAAAGACGCAAAACAATGCGATTCCAAGGAGTGCTATTAAAGCGAAGAATTTCATGTCTTGTCGCGCATGGTTGCTATTGACGTTTCACTCCTGAGGTCCTTCAGATCGGCTGAGAGTAGCACCCGGGTCCCCGCACTCACACTCATACTCATACTCATACTGTCGGCAAGTCCCCAACTGAGGAGTGCGCCCGTGACGGGAGTATCGCGCCCGCTACGGAACAAGTTGCAAGCGAGCGCACAGCCAGACAGCTGGCGCATGATCAATATTCGAGATTCGAGATTCAAGATCCGTGTCCCTGAGCCGCAATCGCGCGCACTCGTTAAGACGCAGGCCAGCACCACAGAGTAGCTGCGCAATCAATTCCCGAGTGCCGTCCATTTGAGCCAGCACAGCGCGGACCTCTTCGCGGGACAGAACCATGGGTAAAATCTTGGGTCTCCGGGCACGAACGAGATTGAGAGCTAGGGAAGCTCGACTCGCAGGAGATCCCCATAAAGAACGAGCAAGCCAGCGAATGCTTGGTTCTGGGTCGAAGCAGCCAACGGCTGATCTTCGGTGAGATGGGAACGAAACTCAGTCACATGCTGCACCCCCACCGAGGCCGGATCGCGCCAGCCGTAAAATTGGATGTAGCGCCGGATCCAAGGTCGATCGGCCTTCGCCGTACTCGGGTTGCGACGCTTGAACGTCATGCGGGCGTCCAACAGTCGATTGAGACGGTCAGCCCATGGCTTGGCCCCCAGTGGCTCTTGGGGCGCGCCATGGAA
>JBLIMI010000445.1:0-3952 GCA_047638655.1 Minisyncoccia bacterium
GAGGTGGTTTCCTGTCTGAAGGACCTTAATTTGAAGTAAATGAGCCCAAACGTAGGCCCATATTCGTGGAATCAGGCACACCTCTGGGCGTCCCTCTTCCCTAACTCTCACAGGTAGTATCCCCGTGGATCAGCGAATTGGCAAGCTAGAAACTTTGCCGAAGTAGGGTCCTTACCTGGGTTTGGCGACCTGACGGGCCCCAGCGAGAGCCTTGCGAGCGTTGGTCAAGGGCCAGTAAGCGTCTATAAGAACACCTTCGGGCGTGCCGAAAGGGGTCTAGCGCACGCCGGCGCTCCAGATCGACGCGACCCGAAAAAGGACGCCGCCTGGAGTTCAGAGGCTACTTATCCCTAGGTTCGTCGAAGTAATCGAGCTTGTCCAGGGGCACCACCAGGGAAGTAATGATGTTCCCCGTATGGCTCACCACCCGCTTGAAATAGCGGTGAGCGAGCACCCGGGCCGCTGCATTCTCATTCGTGCAAGCCAGGCCCTCCTCCACGACCGCGTCGCAGTCATCCTCGATGCCCTTGACCTCGCCCAGGAAGGTCGCGCCAGCGGCGTCATCCTGACTCTGATAAAGCCCGTGGGCGCGGACGATGAGCTTGGAGACCCTATCCTTCAGGACAATCATACTGGCGCGTCGCTCGTCGCTCCCAAGGTTCGGGCGTGCCGCCGCCAGGTCGTAGAGGTTCTTGGCGTAGTCTCCGATGCGCTCAGCGTCCTTCACGATGCTCATCATGACCAGCAGGGCCGGGAAGGTGCTTTGGCCGAAGAGCGCGCCGTGAATCACGATTTCACGTCGAATGGCCTGCTCAGTGCGATTGATACGACGGTCCGTGGCGAAGAGGTCCTTGCGGATCACTTCCGGATCAGTCCCGCCCAGCAAGGCATTGGCAGCCGCGTCAAACACGTGCCTGCCGTCCTGCATCATCTGCAGAAACTGGGAGTCAATCTCATTCAAGCTTCGGGACTCAGGTCCCAGACTTTGGAGCCAGCGCATTATGTGTTTCGTGCCGCTCGCGGGCGGCCGATGGTGTCATCGTATCGTTTCGGAGCGTCAGACATCAGAAGGATTCAATCCAACTGAAGACCCAAATCCCGGCTAGGGGCATCAGGATGAAGACTCCGACCACGTAGATCAGGACGTAGATGGGGTTGCGCGAGGCCGAAATGGCAAGGTTTCGGGCCAAACGCAGAGGGATCCGGCGGATCGCCTTGAAGGGGTAAACCAGCACTGTTCCGAGAAGGTTGAACAGAGCGTGAACGAGGGCGATGGTCAGGCCGGCAGAAGATTCGGCGGCGGTGCTGGCGATCAAGGCCGTGACCGTCGTGCCAATGTTGGCCCCGAGCATGATCGGAAAGGCGTTCTCGAGGGCTAGAATGCCAGCTGCGCAGAGGGGAACCAAGAGGGAGGTCGTGATGCTCGAAGACTGCACGGCCACCGTAACGAGGATGCCGACGACGATCCCTAGCCACCCGGAGCGACCGAGGGATTTGTTCAGCGCCTGCTCCAGCGGGCCCACAATCAGACTGCGCATGTTCTTCGTGATGAAGATCAGGCAGAAGAAGGTCATCCCGACCCCCAAAACCAGCACGCAGACCGCCAGGGGCGTGCCCTCTAACCCGAAGCTCTCGAAGGTGTGCAGAATCCACTTATAGGCGGACTTGACTCCGGTCTTGATGGGGCTGTCGAATTCCCCGCCTCCCACGCCGTAGAGCAACTCCGTCAAGTACAGGGCCGACTTCCTCAGGAAGCCAGTCATGATTTCGATGGGCAGCAGCACGAGCACGCACAGGAGGTTGAAGAAGTCGTGGACCGTTGCAGCCGCGAACGCGCGGCGAAATGCAGGCCCCTGACGAACGTGCCCGATCGACACCAACGTGTTGGTGATCGTCGTTCCGATGTTGGCACCCATGATCATGGGCACGGCATTCTCCACCGGTATCTCCCCGGAGCCCACGAGGGCCACGATCATCGACGTGGTCGTGCTGGAGCTTTGCACGAGCACCGTGGCTAAAATGCCGACGGAGAGCGCTGCAAAGGGATTGGAGACACTTTGGAACAGTTGCTCGGAGGTTTCCTTGCCCATCAACTTGATGGAACCGCCCATGCACTGAATAGCGACGAGGAAGCCTGCCAACAGCAGGAATACCAAGAGCACGCGGAGGAAAACCTCCGGCCGGAACCGCGGACCAAGCTGCGTCGAGTCCATCCTTATCGAATACGGGGAATCTTCACGATTGAGGGGATTGGATGCGACCGGGCCAAGTGTGTGGCGAGACGGGGTCGCTCTCTGCGCGAACAATAGGAAGGCACCCGGCCCTGTGCGAGATCAGATACCGGGAAACTTTCAGCGGGCCCCGATTCTTTTTTGGACCTGCGCTGGACCTTCTAAATAGCTCTGCACGCGGACGATGTGGGCGCGGCAACGTTCGCGCCCCTCGCCGAGCGAGATTCGCCCCCCAAACCACTCCCAGAGGGGGTTGCCCTTGGCAAAGCCCTCGGGGAATGCGGCGAGGACCATGAAGCAGCTGACAAATATGTCCGCTGCGGTCATGGTGTCCCCGACGAGCCACTGGCTGCCTTTTTCTTCCCGAGCGGAGAGTTGGAGGGGTGCACATCGGGCAATTTCGGGCCAGGCCCTCTCCAGGCTCCACGTCTCGCGTGCAGCCCCAAGGGTGTTCGGGCAAGCCCTTACCTTTGTCAGGATGAGTGCTGCTGCGAGCTACGGGACGCTCCCGGCGACCATCAGGGCAACCTGCACGGAGTGCGTTGACTAGACTGCCGTGCCCATGAACACACATACGAAACCTCGCAAGGCGCGGCCAGGGAAAGAGCCGTCCTGTCTTGTCGTGCGCCATGCTGAATAATGCAGGTTAGTTTGGGCGTTCATCCGACTGGCGCTGAAGACCGATCCCGTCGGGGTAGCACTCGCCTGGGGCTCGCATTCGGCGGACTGCTGGCCGTTGTGGCTGGAGCGCTGCTTTGGACAAACTCCTCTGGACCCCAATCCGCCCTAAATAAAGGGCCAGGTCCAACCGAGAGCCGTTCGTCGCCCGAGATCCAATTGCGGTTGGCCGCCGGGACGGAAGCTGGAACGGAGAGTCGCCTCGACATGTCGGAGTCCCTCGGAAGTGAGCCGGATATGGGCGGAACAAGCCCCGGGACCGCGCGCGTTGGAGTCCAGCGGTGGTTTAGCACGGCGGGTGGTTGGTTGCCTTTCAGCTTTTCAAAGATGAGAACCTCGCTCTGCAACACATGGCGCAGGAGCGGCACTCACTGTACAAGGAGCGTGCGCGCGCGCTGCGCCAGGCTCTTCGATAGCCGTGGCCCAATGGGCGGTCCTTGACATGCCATTCCCTCAACTGATCCAATCGGAGATGATTCAGCTAGAGGCAGATCAAGCCGTTTGGTCGGACTTCTTGCGCTCGTTTTCCCTGCGAGAGTGGATGCCCCTTTGAAGATTTCACGAACGACCACACGAGCATGAAGCGCATCACGGATTGGGTTCACGACGGACTCCGGCGCCAAGTCTGCGCGGGAGATTGGGTGCTGGATGCCACCCTCGGAAACGGACACGACGCGAGCTTACTCGTTGATTGCGTGGGTCCTGCGGGACACGTCTTCGGCGTCGACATTCAACAACAAGCTGTGGACACAACGAGCGCGCGCTTGAAAGGTGCTTCCCAGTTTCATGGCATCTGTGGAAATCACGCACGGCTCGCTAGCCTGCTGCCAGAGGATTGCCGTGGGAAGCTCACGGCTGCCGTGTTCAATCTCGGCTACTTGCCCGGTGCGAGTCGCGGTCAAATCACCGCGGTGGACAGCACCTTGGCCGCGGTGAACAGCGCACTCGATTGGCTAGCGCCGGGGGGCGTCCTGTCTTGCACATGCTACCCAGGCCATGAAGAAGGCGCTCTGGAAGCGCAAGCCGTGGAGAGGTGGTTCCAA
>JBLIMI010000446.1:0-3949 GCA_047638655.1 Minisyncoccia bacterium
TTGGAGGCCTCTTTGAGGGGCGAGAAATGGATGGCCAGGGTAGCGGCGTCCAATAGATCTTCCTGGGGAGGTTCCGGTTGCAGGCGTTTGCCCCGGGAATCCTTGCCCGTCTTGATGTGGCCCAAGCGCAACACCACGTGGCTGCCGGGGGCCTCGGCGGTATGGAGCCAGAGGTCATTGCCGTTCGCATGCCGGAAAGTGAGTGCGTCGTTGTCCTTGGCGGAACGGCCGACTCGAACCTCGAGGCCGCCGACGGTGGTGAACGAGCGGTAGGGGAGCCGGATAGCGGGGGCTTTGCGTTTGCGAGGGTCCGCCTGTTGCAGGCTGTCCAGCAAGCCCGCCAGCACGGCTTGCGCATCCAATTCATCGGGATCGAGGGACTCGTCGTCGGAGCGCTCCAATAGATCTTCTAGCTCGCGCACTTTGGGCCGAGCCAGTTCCAGTTCCCGGGGCAATTCCGTGCGCGTGCGTTCGAGCTTCTTGTAACGCTCGAAGTAGTGCTCGGCATTTTCCTGGGGAGAGCGGCGTGGGTCGAGTTCGATGCGGCGCAGGGGCTGTCCTTCGGCGTACCAGTCTTCGAGTTCTACGAACTTGGGGCCGCGTTCGATGCGGTGCAAGTTGCCCGCGAGCAACTCTCCGTCGAGTCGGATGCGTTCGGCGCGGTCGCAGGCTTCCAGTTTGCGTTCGAGACCGTGCAGCAAGGAACGAGCGCGGGTGAGTTTGCGCTCCACGCGCTTCTTGAGCTTCTTGCGTGCGGCGGCGTCGTCGCGCTCTTTGGCGGAGGCACCCAGGGAAGACTCCACTCGCCACGAGAGGGGAGCGATTCCTTCGTACCCCGCTTGCTCGCCAGGGGTCACTTGCGAGGGCTCTGGAATGGCCTCTTCGATGGTCGGGGGCTGGGCGCTAGCGCCGGCCCGCCCGGGGGGCGGGTCCCAAATCTCACCGAGCACCAAACGCGGGGTTGCTTGCTTTGCTGGGGCCACAACCAGGAAATCGAGCACGCGCTCGGAACGGTCGCAAAGCACCAAATTTCCGTGCCGGCCAGTGAGTTCGGCGAACAGGGAACGGGGCTTGCCATCGGGCGTGTCCTTGAACTCCAGCAAGCAGATGCGATCCCCGCGCACTTGGGAAATCTTGACCAGGCTGGCGCCCGTGAGATCTTGCTCGAGTCTGCGGTAGAACGGTCCCGTAGGACCCTTGCCGCGATGCAGTCGACCCTGCTGCAAGTGCAGCCTGGAGTTGTCCGCGTCGGCCGATAGCCGCAGCCGATAGACGAGAGGTCCCGTCCCCGGATCTGTGGGCTCAAAAATGAGCACCACATCCCGCGGGGGCAGGGCCTGCACATCCCGTAGGCGCAGCCCCTCGAGCAGGCCTTTCAGTTCCTCGATGAGTTGCGCAATCTGACGGGCGTTGAGGTTCAGGAGAGCTCTTCTTCGACGTTGTAGGTCCAGCCGAGGTCGACCGGTTCCCAGTCGATCAAGTCGCCGGCGTCCGCGAAGAACAGGCCCAGTTCTTTGCTGGCGCTCTCGGGGCTATCGGAGGCGTGAACCATGTTGTTGGAGAAGCTCATGCCCAAGTCGCCACGGATGGTGCCGGGAGCGGCTTCCCGCGCGTTGGTGGCGCCGACCAGGCTGCGGACGACCTTGATGGCGTCCTTGCCGTCGAAAGCCATGGCGACCACGGGACCGGAGGTCATGAAGCTGACCAGGTTTCCGTAGAAAGGACGCTCGGAGTGGTCCGAGTAATGCGTCTGGATGGTCTCCAGGGGGAAGACGCGCATCTTGAGACCGGTGAGCTTGAGACCTTTGGCTTCAAAGCGGCTAATGATGGGGCCGACGAGGTGACGCTGGACGGCGTCGGGCTTCAGCAGGACGAGAGTACGTTCCAAGGGGGTATCTGTGGAATTGGTGCCGATTGGCAGTCTTGAGTGGGTGCTCGGGCCTGGACGAGTCTGGCTCCGATTTTTCGGCGCAGATCCTACCCGGAAATGGCGCCCAGGAGTACGGGGCAACTGCCGTCATCCCCCGGGAATTTGGCCGAGGGTGTCCGTCGCGCTGGGGGGAGTCACAAGTTTTCTGGGGATCATCGACAGAATTCCACCCAGTCTGGGTTGACCTCGCCGTGGCGGACTCTACGCTGTTCGCCGTTCGAAGTCGGGATTGGGGAAGAGCCCTTACCTGGCTTTGGCGCGCCCTCTGAAAAGGTCATAGAACTCCGCTCTACAGCGGTTTCCCCTCCTCCGAATTCTGCTCCCTGGCACAAGCCTTCAAGCGAATCGTGATTCGACGCGTTTGATTTACGATTTCCACTTCTGCATGCGGTCGCGACCCGGTCCTCAAAAAGAGACTCTTGGGATGATGGACGCCTACGGGCGCCACGCTTCGCTTGGCATTCAAATGGTGGCTTCAGGGTGTTTGTTTGGTTGGGCGGGATACTGGTTAGATGGGAAACTCGGCACGGACCCTTGGTTGATGACCATTGGCCTGATGCTCGGTTTTTCGCTCGGGTTCTATTCTTTGATTCTGGCGGTCGAACAGTCGACGGCCACCTCCAACAAAAAACAAAACCCAACCAGCGAGACGCCCCGGGACTCAACCGACTCGGGCCCTCACGACCCCTCTGCCTCATGATCCGCACGACCCTCGCCACCATCGCAGCGCTTTGCATCGCTGGGATCTTGGCCGCCAACTATGGCGGGCTGGTGCAGGCTGGAATCATCGCTGGGGGACTTTTGGGGACGTCCATTGCTGGACTCGGCGCTTGCTGGCAACGCCACAACTTCCTCTACCGGCAGAAACGCGCCTTCTCCTCAGTGATCGAGACCTTCCTGGTCAAGCTGGGACTGGTCGCCATCGCGGTCCTCGTGATCCGGTTCGTGCCCGCCGTGGGCAGCCAGTTGGACATCGGCCCTTTCTTGTTGACCTTCGTCGGGACGGCCTACCTGGTCCAGACAGTGGCGGTTTTCGAGAATGTGCGCTTGCTCAAGAAGTCTCCCAAGAACCTCGGGGCGAGCAGCCCCTCTCCCGGCGAGCCCGCCCTCGCACCGACCCAGGCTGAATAGCCTTTCGAGAGGACTGATCTAACCCGTGAATTTTCTCCGCCCCATCCTGGCACTGGTCGTCATCTTCGGCGCTTGCTTCGTTTCACAGAAGTACTCCGAGCACCATTCGAACGAAGACGTCTTTCAGCAGCTCTACTTGCACTTGATGCCGGCCAAGCTGGTGGCACCCTCGGCGGGTGGTCACGGCGCGGATGAGTCGGCTGCAGGGGACCACGGGGCCGCCGAGGCGCTGTTTGCTTTGCCGTTGCCCGCGGCCCTTTCCTTCATGGATGCTGGGGCCCACGCGGACGAGGCCGGCGTCATGCACGCCGAGCTCTTCTTGACCAACCTGCAGCTGTTCCAAGTGGCCGCGGTGCTCTTGATCTTCATCCTGCTGGGTGGCATCCCGAGTTACTTGCGCACCGGACGCGGGGATTACCTGACCAAGCTCTTCACTGGCTTCGCGATGTACATTCGCGACGAAATGGTGGTGCCGGTCATGGGCAAAGAGACGGGCAAGAAGTACCTGCCGTACTTCCTCTCGCTTTTCTTCTTCATCCTGTTCATGAACCTGATGGGGCTCGTGCCAGGCAGCGCGACTGCCACCGCCAGCATCTTCGTGACGGCCGCTTTGGCCTTGATCGTCTTCGCCTCGATGATCGTCTGCGGCATGATCGTTCAGGGCCCGATTGCTTTCTGGAAGAACCTTGTGCCGCACGTGCCCGCGTCGCTTTGGCTGCTGATGTTCGCCGTCGAAGTCGTCGGCCTGATCGTCAAGCCCGTGGCACTCATGATTCGTCTCTTTGCGAACATGAGCGGTGGTCACATGGTGGTCCTGTCCTTCATGGGCTTGATTTTCTTCTTCGGCCAAACCGAGGGCGCGCTGATGGGCTACGCCATCTCTCCGGT
>JBLIMI010000447.1:0-3943 GCA_047638655.1 Minisyncoccia bacterium
GTCGCCGGGCATGACGGTGCGGCCGTAGTTCGCCTGGTGGATCATGCTCACCATGTGAACGAATGCGCGGCGCGTGATGCGCTCCTGAACCAGGGTCTGGGAAGGCGTGGAAGTGTCTTGCACGGTCGTATTGGTCTCGGAGAATGCTGGCCCCCCACCATGGGGAAGCAGATGATCGAAGTTGGCCTGGGGAGGTTATTCGAGAGCGCTCCCAAGCACATCATCTGGCGTCAGTATCTGTGGGGGAATCTGTGACAAGAAGCGCGGAATGGAGCGTCAGCGGCCCAAGAATCTCACTGGCGGCCCAATAGCCGCACCCCAAACGGCTGTGGAATCGTGTCGGCAAGCCTCGGGAGTGTCGGCATCCAGGACATTGGGTGTTCTCAGGCGATTGCACCTTGAAGGAGTGGCTCTGCCTCAAGCCGGGGCAATTTCGATGTCCTTACTAGAGCGTCCTCTAGCGATTGTGAGTCCTCGAGATGGACTAGATATCTCCCTCGCGCAGATCGCCATTGAAGTTCGCCTGCCAGTAGCCTCCTGTTTCCACATCCAGACAGGTCAACCAACCGCCTCGGCCGGGGTCCGTATCAATACAGACGGCGTGCCCAAGATTGAGGGGGGCATGGGACTTCTGTGCGTTGTGGCCGCAAATCATGGTCTTGCCCGACTGGTGAGGCTCGGGGCTCCCGAGCTTCTTGTGCATGAGCGTGAATGGAGTTTGCAGAGCGAGGTCGACGTCCGCTTCCAAATTTGCGTGGACGAAGATGTGAGTGTCTGTCTCAAAGTAGGGCAAGTTCTTGCGGAGGAACTCCCAGTGCGAACTAGGCACGTCATCGAACCCGCCTGGGCCATAAGACTCAAGAGTAGCTCCGCCTCCCCAAGCGTCCAGCCAGTGGGCGAGTTCGGTCTGATCTATGTTCGCCAGGAAGAACTTCTCTTCGTGATTACCGGAGAGGAAAGTGATGTCTAGGTCGGGCGAGAGCCCAATCAGGAAGTCGATCACGCCTTTTGAATCTGGACCCCGATCCACATAGTCGCCCATGAATACAATCCGGTCAGCGGGTTGGGGGTCGACGATCTTCCAGAGGTGCCGCAGGGGGGGCAAGCAACCGTGGATGTCTCCGATGGCGAGTGTTCTCTTCATGGTTGGCCATGTATCCTACTCAAATGATTGCCAAGAAAGACCGTAGATTGGCCCGGGTGTTCCTGGAGGATAGAAAGCGAGTGACGACCGCAACCCGGACAACGCTCTCTCTTGCTCTTGTCTCCGCATTGCTATTCAGTTGTGCGTCTAACGGGAGTCACAAGGCCGAACTGCATTCCGATCCTGCGGCTGCATTCGATTACCTGGCAAACCTGAAAGGAGATTGGGTTGTTCAGGGTGGGGACGAAGGGCCCTTTGGCTGGAACTTCGACACGACGGCCCGTGGCGGCGTGATCCTGGAGAGACTGAAAGTGGGGACACCCACGGAGATGACCACCGTTCATCACCAGGAAGATGGCGCACTGATCGGCTCTCAATTTTGCCAATTGGGAAATCAGCCAAGGGTGCTTGCTGTCGAGTCGGAAGTGAAAGGGGATCTTCACTTCGAGTGCGACGGTCGTCTCGGTGGCGCCGAGTCCCACGATGACTTGCACATGCATGGTGTCCACTTTCAGATGACGGGGGAGCGACTCCGTGTCTGGATGGACATGTTCAAGGACGGTGAACTTGAGTTCGAGACTTCCTATCAGCTACTGCGGAAATAAGACGGAGTCCGGCGCAACCAAGGCATGGCGATGCCGAGACAGTGGCCTGGTGACCCATTGCGCGGAATACCAATGACATCCTCCGTGGAGTGGCGATCCCCTAGCGGTTGGATTGCAAGGATTGCGTTGGGCCGATGGTAGTTCAGTGGCCAGTGCACCGCGCGCTGCCGGGGGAATCTATCATTCCCCCTGAACTCAGACTTTACCAGCTACCGCTTCTCACTCAGCAGCAGCGCCCCGGGATGATTCACTCCAATGCACTTGCAGCACTCGCTCTGGGCTTCTCTTTTGGCTCGGAACTGGCTGAAGACAAGGCCGCTTGGTCTCAGTGGCGCGGTCCCGATGGGACGGGCGTTTCACTCAAAACTGATTGGGCTTCAGAGGGCAAAGAAGATCACCTCTGGATTTCCGACGTAGGCTTGGGTTACTCCACCGTCGTGATCGGGGATGGATTGCTCTACACCATGGGCCATGATGTTCCTGATGGACTCGATGTCGTGTACGCACTGGATGCTATGACTGGCGAAGAGGCCTGGACGATGGCCTTCGAATCAAAGATCTGGAACACCGCTCATGAAGGCGGCACGGTGAACACGCCCACTCTGGATGGCGACCATCTGTACGTTCTCAATCATGAAGGCAACCTGTTCTGCCTGGAGGCGAGTACAGGTGAAGACCTTTGGCACAGATTCCTCGTTGACGAGAATGAACTCACGCTGCCCCGCTGGGGCATGCGCGGATCCCCGCTGGCGGCCGGCAAGAATCTCATTCTGAACGTGGGCAAGGTCATGTCGGTCGACAAAAAGACGGGGGAATCCAATTGGATCACCACTTGATCGCTGACACCCAAGGGCGTGGCTACTGGATCTTTGACGACCTCTCAACACTGCATCAGTTTGATGAGGTTCGCCAACATGGGATGCCCTTTCTGTTCACACCTAGAGCGACTCGTCGAATTGCAGGTGGCTGGCGTGAGAAGCCGAACCACATGGGAACGAATCCGCTTAGTGGGGTGGCCTTCTACTATCTCCTTGATGAAGAACTGGATGGAGAGGTCGAGGTGCAATTGGAGATCCTGGAAGCGGATGGCGTTGTCATTCGTAGCTTCACCCGTAAGCCCTCGGATGACCCGAAAAATGAAGAGGGTGGAGATGAGGATGCGAAGAATTCGAAGCTCCTCGAAACCGAAGTGGGCATGAACTGCTTCCGCTGGGACCTCGCCTACGCCGGCGCTAAGAAGTTCAAGGGCATGGTGTTGTGGAACGGGGGCCTGGATGGTCCGCGCGCCATTCCAGGTCAATACAGAGCTCGCCTGACGGTTGGGGACTGGTCTCAAGAAGTTCCCTTCGAGATCTTGGCGGATCCGAGGTCTTCTGCCAGCGGCGAGGACTACGAGGCGCAATTTCAGTTCCTCCTCTCCGTGCGCGAGAAGATTACCCAAGTGCACGAGGCGATCGAGAGCATCCGACGCACCAATGGGGAGTTGGACGCATTGACGAAGCGGCTAGAGCACGACGAAGGCGTTGCAACGGTGGTCGAGGCGGCGAAGGCACTGAAAGAATCGTTGACCGCGGTCGAGGAAGCGCTATATCAGACCAAGATGCGTAGCCGGCAGGATCCCTTGAATTACCCGTTTCGTGTCAATGACAAGCTGGCCGGTTTGCTTGCTGTGGCCGGGTTTGGTGACAATCGCCCCACTCAGCAGTCCTGTGAGGTCCGCGACGCTTTGATCACAATCATCGATGTGGCGCTGGCCAAGATCGATGGAATTCGGGACGGGGAGCTGGCCTCCTTCAATGCTTTGGCGCGGACGAATGAAGTTCCCGCTGTCACACTCAACTAAACGGACATGGCCCAGCTCCTGTTGACGCAGAACTTGGCCGGTTAGGCATTGCCTGATCATCCTCTAATACAAGAGAATCCAGACGTGCTGTATCAAACAATCTATCGATCGATCGTGCTTGTAATGTTTACAGTCATGGTGGCGAGTTGCGCCAGCAGTACGGCTGTCCTCGAATCCTCGGAGCAATCGCTTCAGGAACTGGCGGACGACAACCCTGATGCGGACGAATCCAGGACCAAGTACCTCCGTGAGCTGCTATCGAACACGGGCAAGCTAGGAGGCACGTCTGCCGCGGAGAGCATTGACCCTGCGGGCGTGTACTCTCATAGCACGGACCCCGTCGAGGCTGAT
>JBLIMI010000448.1:0-3941 GCA_047638655.1 Minisyncoccia bacterium
GTCATAAGGGGAGGCTTAGATTGTTTGACTCACTTGGGATGTCTCTCGCTGAACGAGCGACGGTGCCCCGTTTGGGAACCGTGGGGCTTCTTGGGAGCAGGCAGATCCCGCGTTGTATTTGGCTTCAAACGGAAACCTGAACGAGCGCTGGCCGGAATGGAAACTCCTCGACCGGCGCTCTTTCAATGGCTTGTGGCCGGCGACAACAGGCTTGAATGGACACGGACTCCATCGCGCTACTTCCACTCCGCAGAGCGAACGGACAAGTGCTAGCATGAGACGTGGTCTGACTTCAGTCTTCCCAAGCACGAGGAGCTCTTCCCATGACTCGCACGGCCCCCGTCTGTTTCTCACTCGCTCTCTTTCTTCTCGCAGGAAACGTCAACGCAGATGTTCTGCATGTGCGAGGTCCCAACACGGATTACCCCGAAATCAAGGGGGCAGTCTTTGCCGCTCAGGATGGCGACCTGATTCGTATCTGGCCCGGAACTTACGTCGCCTTCGGCATCAACAACAAGGCCTTGACGCTGGTGGCGGAGGGTGGCCCAAGCACTGTGCTGGTGGACGGCACGGTCCGCGTCAGGAATCTGGAGAGTTCGCGTAGCGTGACAATGGCGGGCGTGGACGCCACCGGAGTCGACGGCTACGGATTCGTTGTGAGTGACTGCCTCGGGTCCGTGCGCATCAGCGACGGGCGCTTTGAGGGTGCCAGCGCTCCCAATCCCCTGAACCTTTGGAATGGTTCAACCGGAGCTATCGTCACGGGCTGCGACGACGTGCAATTTTCACGTTGTGCACTCGTAGGTGGTCTTCCGGGTTGGGACAACAATGCCGGTTACGGTGGTGGCGGTATGCATCTCGGCGACAGCTTCATCGCGCTCTTTGATTGCACATTTCTGGGCGCATCGGGAACGACGGAAGATTCTCCGGGGGAGTCGGGTTACTCCGGCGGGGACGGCATTGGCTGCTGGGGAACGGGAAGGGTCTACGCTGCCGGCTGCCTGATGGTCGGCGGAAATGGGGGGGCGGCGGACGATGACCTCGACCTCTGGACCGGTGACTATGGCTACGGAGGAAATGGCGGGAACGGCTTCTACAGTGGCGGCATTGAGGCCTGGCTGCTGGACAACAACTATCAACCGGGCTTTGGCGGCTCTAGCCCCGGCGTCGGGCATGGCGGGGCCGATGGCGTGGACTACAGTGGGGGAACGCCCTTGCCCGGGGACGCCCGACTGCTCGAAACGAGCCTCCTGCTGGATGACTTGTCAGCCATCAGTGTGCAGGTCAAGGGCACTCCGGGGGACGTGGTCAGCCTGCGAGCCACGACGCACGCCGGCTATGCCTTCGACACGCAACTCGGACCTTGCTTGTTAGCGAGGCCGTTCGCACCTGGCCTTGCGCCCTGGAAGCTCATCGGCCAAATCGGGCCCAGCGGTCAGCTCCAGCTGCAATTGCCCCTGCGTGACCTGGCACCTCTGGGGCATCTAACGCTGCAACTCCAGGCGCGAGTGTTGGGCAGTGAGCGGTACTGCACCTCGTCTAGCGCGACGGTCGTGCTCGACAGCGCTTGGTAAGTCAGTCGGAGTTCCGCTTGCTGGAGGCTTCAGCGAATTCGTGGACGACGTTCCGTGTGCGCTCCCAACCGATGCACTCGTCGGTGATGCTTTGGCCGTAGAGGAGTTCTTGATCGGAGGGATGTTTTTGGTTGCCCTCTTCCAGGAAGCTCTCGACCATGACTCCGAAGATCGAGTGGTTGCCTGCGGCGATGTCGCTGGCAACCTCCTTTGAGACTTGGACTTGGCGCCGGTGATCTTTCTGGCTGTTGGCGTGGGAACAATCCACCATCAAGCGCGGGGCTAGTTGGGCGCCTTCTAGCTGCTGAATGACCGTCTCGATGTCATCGTGGCCATAGTTGGGCCCCTTGGATCCTCCGCGCAGAATCAAGTGGCAAGCGTCGTTGCCGCGTGTCGTAACGATGGCGGCCACCCCCTGTTTGGTGACCGAGAGGAAGTGGTGGGGGTGGGCGCTGGAACGAATGGCATCCAGGGCGATTTGAACATCGCCGTTGGTGCCGTTCTTGAATCCGACGGGCATGGAAAGCCCCGAAGCCAATTCGCGATGCACCTGGCTCTCTGAGGTGCGGGCGCCGATAGCTCCCCAGGACACCACGTCCGCCAGGAACTGAGGCATGATCGGGTCGAGGAATTCCGAGCCGATAGGGAGCCCAAGCGCGGTGACATCGATCAAGAACTTGCGGGCACTTCGTAAGCCGCTGTTGATGTCGAAACTACCATCGAGGTGGGGGTCATTGATCAGTCCCTTCCAGCCGACAGTGGTGCGCGGCTTCTCGAAGTAGACGCGCATCACGACGCACAGGCTGTCCTTCACTTCCCCTGCAAGCTCGGCAAGCCGTTGGGCGTACTCGATCCCCGCTGCGGTGTCGTGGATGGAGCAGGGCCCGACCACCACTGCCAAGCGCTTGTCTTCACCGCTCAGAATGCGGCCGAGATCACGGCGTGCACCTGCAACGGTTTCCGCGCCTGCATCGTCGAGCACGAACTCCTCCATGAGGATGGCAGGTGCGAGCAAGGGGCGCAGGCCCTCGATGCGGACGTCGTCGGTTTGGAAATGCATGGGGCCAGCATACGCCGTCAGTCAACCTACCGGATACGCACCCTGGGCAGGATGTCCACGCAAACGCTCATATTCCTGTTCAGCGAAGCGGTCGGTCATGCCGGCCAGCCAGTCGCAAACGGTTCGTTCCAATCCGTGCTTCTCGATGCGCTCCACATAGGAGGGAGCCATCCCGGTGGGCTCCGCCACATAGCAGTCGAATAGAGCGCCGAGCACATCTCGGGCATAGCGCGAGAATTCCCTCAGTAGTTCGTTGTGGTAGACGCGTTCCCAGAGGAATCGCTGAAGTTCGCCGATGGAACCGTGCATGTCCTTCGAGTGGCGAATCAGCATGCTCGCTTGTTCACGGGCGGCGGCGCTGCTCTCCACGCCGGTGTCTGCCAGCTTCTGGATCGAATTTTCGATCAAGTCCTGGACGCAGATCCCGAAGATCTGATTCGTGATTCGAACACTGCGCAGGTTTCGGTCATCGCTGGATTCCAGGAATCCTGGGTGCCGTTCAGCGACCTCTTGCACAGCCCTGCGCCAGAGGCCGCTCTGCTCGGCAATGGCCTCTTCCCCGAAGATCCCATTGGCCAGGCCGTCCTGGATGTCGTGCATGTTGTAGGCCGTGGAGTCGGCGAGGTCGACGACCTGGGCTTCGAGCAAGGGCTGGCTGGTCTTGGGCCGGAATTCATCTGGCCAGTCGCGGTCGGACTCGTGCTTGAGCAAGGACTCGCGTACTTCGCGCGTCAGGTTGAGACCGGCGTAGTCCGGGTGCCGGCGTTCCAGATGATCCACGACGCGCAGCACCTGAGCGTTGTGACGAAACCCTCCGTGGTCTTTCATCAAGTCGTCCAGAGCGTCCTCCCCCCGGTGTCCAAAAGGCGGATGGCCAATGTCATGGGCGAGGGCCACGGCTTCCAACAGGGACTCGTTGAGACCCAGCGCGGTGCCGACTGCCCGTGCTACCTGGGCCACTTCCAGGCTGTGGGAGAGCCGCGTGCGTTGGTGATCCGCTTGGCGATTGATGAAGACCTGTGTTTTGTACATCAGGCGCCGAAAGGCCGTGCAGTGAACGATGCGATCGCGGTCGCGTTCCCAAGGGGTCCTCAAAGGGTCTGCAGACTCGGGGTACTTGCGCCCGAGGGTCATGGAGCTCTTGGCGGCGAAGGGGGCCAGGCCCGTCTGTTCGGCAGCCTGTTTCGAGCGGCAGTCGAAGAGGAAGGTGTGGGGATGCATGGACGGTTTATAGCCTTCCACGACCGCTTTGGGGCGCCTGGGGCGAATTCTTGTGGGTTTGGGGAGTCCATCGTCTGGATTTTGTC
>JBLIMI010000449.1:0-3939 GCA_047638655.1 Minisyncoccia bacterium
CTGCTCCAGGTCCTGATCTCCGAGCAGGTCGAAGGCGATTCTAAATCGTCCGTTCTGCGCTTTAGCAAGCTCCTCCGGTCTCGCTTCTGTGCCCTCACGGAATCGGTTCAAGGCTGCGATTGCTTCACCGAGACCAGGCAACTCCCCGGGTGCGAAGAAGCGAAAGCCGAGGCGAGAGTCTACCTGGAGAGAGTTCGGCACAGCGACTGAGTGAGCCCGACCCAGACGACGTCGGTGCAAGTATTCATTCGGAGCCGCCAGACGCCGGGCAGCTCGTAACAGGTCGAAGCCCAGCGGGTTGCGGTAGACCTGGAGGCTCAGCCATTCGCGGAGATTCACTGTGCGCCTCCCCTTAGACCTTGAACGGAGAGGGGTGGCTTGTGCGAGGAGATGTTCACTCCCTCCTCGACCCGTGAGTGCAGGGTCGACACCAGATCACTTGCCTCACGATCCCCGGGATTAAGCAACAAGGCTTGCTCACAATGGGTCAATGCCAGTTCGTAGTCACCACGAATTGACTGAGCCCGTGCAAGGCACGTCCAAGGCCAGGGCGCGTCGGGCCAGACGGCCTGGCAGTGCAGCGCCAATCCAATTGCGTCCGCGGTTCGCTGAACCTTCGGGTGACAGAGCCACTCACACATCCGCCGGCAGCTTGCTGGGCTCAGTAAAGCGGCCCAGTCCGTCGCTTGGGGCATCGTGTCCATGGCCTTGCAGAAACCGGTGCGCGACACAGCTTGCAAGAAATCAGCCTCAAGGCGGTAGGTCCGGGCCATGTCGGACAGAGAGCCACGCAGCTGGGAGCTTGAGCGTGGTTGCCCCGCGACGATGACGTAGAGAGGGCGACGCAGACAGCCCATCTTGGTGATGGGGTCGCCATTCACAACGATCAGATCGGCACGACCGCCTGCGCGCAGGACTCCCACGCTCTCGTGGCCTAGCGCTTCGATGATTGGCGCTGCATTCACCGTGGCCGCTCGCAGGAGTTCACTCGCGGGGACACCACAAGCCCTCAACAAGGCAAGCTCCTCGTGCAGCCCATCGCCCGGGTGTACAAGAGCATTCATCGCATCGGAGCCGATCAGGAGGGCTCCTTCGCGGGAAGAGAACTGGAACACCACTTTCTTTAGCCAGCGACGACCCTCTCGCACTGACGCAAGTTGGGACTTTTCTAAATCAACGCGCAGAGCGTGGCCGCCAAACCCCCATACCTCGGCAGCTACGGGAGACAGGTATCGCATGCGCTTCTGGGCCAGGAGTTCGGCCCGCGAGAGAATGCCTTGTTCCAACGCTAGGTGGCCGCGCAAGCGAGGCATCCACGACGCGTTCAAATGAACCAGGGCCTCTGCAACTCGTGACGGTTCGTGTGCATCCAACGCCTCGGATTCGAATAGGTCGTCGTCCAACAGAAGGTGCAAGTTCCCCTGGAGCGAGGGCGTGGCCGTTGATGCAACCCCGGCCTCTTGACTACGCGCCTTGTTCAGTACGAGGGATGGGGAGTCGCCCAGCGTAGTGAGCCCGACACTTTGCGCGAGTCGAGCGAGGCGGCTCCACTCCTTGGCGTCGGGAGAACAGCCCCGGTCAAGGAAGTCATAGCCGTGCTCCTTGAACCCTCGCAGATCCCGTTGGTCCAGCGCTTGGATGTCAGCCTCCCATGGCGCCCCGATCCAACACCTGGGGAGCACGGCTCCAGAGGCCTCGAAGCGGTCGCGCGCGTCCAGGAGCGCTGCACGGCCATGCACGACACGAACGCCAACGACACCCGCAGCGAGGTGGCGGTGCAACTCGAGGGGGTCCTCCATCCGGGCCTGCAGATCGATCAGTCCAGGCAAAACCGTTGCACCGGCCGGAAGGGAGAGGGTCCGCGCTTGTTCGGGGATGACGACCCGCTCCCGAGGACCGATTTCTTCGATTCGGGACCCGCGCAGGAGCACGGTTTGATCGCGAAGTCGGCCAACGCCATCACCTTCCATCGATAGGACATCCACTCCAACCAGCGCGATGGTCTCTAGTGCAGCTTCGGAGATTCGCTCACCAAGGTCGTACGCCTGCAAGGAATTGGCTCCGCGAACGAACAGGCGCCCGTTTGCGATGGCCGGCGTCGCGTAGATTGGCTCGTCGATGCTGAGGCAAACCTTGCCGGACCAATTGCGGCCTGCCTCGATCACTGCCAGGTCGCCGCTGACGCTGCACAATAGCAGTGCATCTCCGGCAGCAATGGGCGACGAATGCACAGCCCCGTTCAGTCCTTCCACACGAGCCGCTTTGATCAGCTGCCCCGTACTCGGGTCCAGGCAGGTCAACATGCCTGCAGGTCCCACCAAGTAAAGCAAGCCAGCATGAACTAGCGGTGATGCCACGAGGGGCATCGAGCGTCGGTAGTTCCAGAGTGAATGGCTGTTGGTCACGTCTCCGGCACCATCCAATCGAATCGCGAACAGCCCCCTGCCAGCACGCGTTCGGCTCAGTGCCTCACCAAATTCCCTTTGGTCGAGGTATTCACTCTCGTCTAGGTCGTACAGGAACCAAACCTTCTCCAGTCCGAGGCCTCCTAACTCTTCACTTGTTAGCTTGCCATCTTCGTTCGAATCCAATTGCAGTGCGAGTCCCCAGGACTTGGGCAAAGGCCGCACGCCGGACTCTGCAGGGCTGGGCATCCACGAGTGGACGAATAGCTTGTCACCGGAAATGACGGGAACAGACTTCGCTTGCCAGGACAATCCGTCAACCCACCAGAGGGGGAAGCCGTCGCTCGTTCGGTAAGCGGTCACGCGGTGTGCGCCAGATACGATCAGCTGCGAGGCGCCGTCTACCGGTTGGTGCAGGATTGGCGTCGAGAAACTACTGGTAGCCCATGGGCGAGCGCGACGCCACAGTTCCTTGCCATTGCCCGCATCAAAGGCGGCCACGAAGGAGCCCTGACTCTGGTCGCAAACGAGGAACACTTGGCCATTCGATAGAACTGGGGAAGCAGCCATGCCATACGGCACAGAGAACGTGTCGAGGGGAGTGTTCCACAGTTCGTTGCCCTCGCGGTCGTAGCAGAGCAATCCATACTCTGGGAAGAGCACCACCACTGACTTGCCATCACTGGAAGGGGTCGGCGCGGCAGGCATGCCAGCCCGTTCCGGGGCCTCACTCCCTCGAATGGGGGCCCATCGGCACCAAGCGGTCTCACCGCTCGCTGCATCGATGCATAGCGTGGCGAGTCGTCCCGCTTCCGCCGTGGTCACGATGAGACGATCGCCCATGCTCACGGGTGAAGAGTACCCAGAGCCCAGGGATCGTCGCCATAGTAAGCGCTCCCTCAGGTCCATCTCCGTCGAGAGTTGAGAGTCGGTGGAAACACCACTGCCATTGGGCCCGCGGAATCGGTTCCACTCTTGCTCGCCGAATACGCCGAGCAAGGGACATAGCCCCGCCACAGCGAGCGTGAGCTTGCAATGCATGAACATGCTGAATCAACGGATAATGTTCGTCCGCGAACTTTGCGAGTCGCGGGCGTTGCCACCTCTATCCGTTATCACTTCCCAGATGGCATTCGAGGATCTGAGCTTACCACCAGGGCCGTTTTTGTGTCAATACTCGGCTCCGTCTACGTGCGAACAGCATGCGGGGCTGCTTGACGGCGGCATGGTCCTTGCTCTCTCACCCGGAATGCTCACCCGTGGCCAGCCAATGGGCGCATTCAGGCCCGAGTTGGATCAGCGCGCGCTCTTCATACTCCTGGACGTCGTTCGCAGTGAGCGTTTCCGTCCAGCGGCCATTGATGCCCTTGTTGATGAAGACTTCAGCACCGGCATCCCAAAAGGCGCCGCCGAGTGGAACACTCTTGGAGGCATTGCTCTTCATCCAATCAAAGGAGCAGTACTCGAGGATTGCCTCCCATCGTGACTCGTCGATGGAGATGTCCAAGAACTTGGCGATGCGCCGCATTTCAGC
>JBLIMI010000450.1:0-3938 GCA_047638655.1 Minisyncoccia bacterium
TGCTGTCCAGGACTAATGCGATGCCAAGGGGCGAGGAGCCCTTGCCGTCCCGGCCGTTGTAGCGCGTTCGCCCCGTGCTTGTGCCGACGGCTAGCAACTCGAACTGGGTGAAGCGTCCTTCCGAGAAGCGCGCCCGCCCGAGGAGTTGAAACTCAACCCCGCAATCCCACTCCACCCCGGGGGGGTCCTTGTGGCGCATGGCTCTTGTGTGGCCCTTGAGGGACAACA
The DNA here is from genome assembly GCA_047638655.1 of Minisyncoccia bacterium. Lineage (GTDB taxonomy): Bacteria > Planctomycetota > UBA1135 > UBA1135 > JABACD01. Next base: position 229 of record JBLIMI010000450.1, read on the forward strand.
GGAGTTCGGCGCCGTCGCGTCCGGTGACCTCGAGCGTGAGCTCGGACCGTTCCACTTCGGCTGGCCGAAAGGCTGGCGTCTGCCCGCGCACCGTGTCGAGTAGGTGCAAGCAGATGAGGCGCTCGAGTAGGGGCTTGGGCATTTTCCGCGTCGCTCCCACAAACGCCTCGGGGATCATGGAAAGGACTTCCTGCGCTCGGAACCAGGCGAAGTCCGTGTTCCATGCCTTGCGTCGCCAATCGCCTTCTTGGAGTTGATCATCCTCTTGCAGGTCCCTGGATGTGCAACGCAGGATCAGTCCGTGCTCGGGATAGAAACGTTCGAAACGCGTGTCTTCCTGATGCTCGAACTCGGTGCCTTGGCGAGCGTCAGCATCGAGTTGTGACCACTTGAGCAAGGCTTGCTCCAGCATGGCGACCATCTCCTTTGGACGCCGTGTGTTGACGGAAGCAAGAAAATCTCCGCCGGGAGTGACGGCATAGATTCCCTGTCGTGTGGGGGTGGGTTGCGTGCGTCCCGCGTAGTGGCCCTCGTCCATGAAGCCCTTGAAGAACTGGCACTCGCTATCATCACCACGCTGCAGCCGTCCCACTTCATCCGCGGCGGGAATGAACTGGGCCATGAGCTCTTGCACTTTTGAATCCGACCAGACCGACCGTCTGGCAATCACACCATTGTTTCAGACACAGCCCAGTGGATGGCCGTTCATGGCCCACAACACGATGGGCTTTTGCACCCATTGAGCTTCCACTATCGCGCTTCCCAAGGAGGCGTGCCACTCAATGACATCCCAGGCGAGCTCGTCCGCTGTGGGTTGGATTTGTTCGAGCAGATGATCGAACGATTCCAGGTTCAGTTCTGGCGCGCGTTGAAAAGGCGCGAGTGAGAGCAGAGCCAAACTGGCTGTGACGAGGATCTTCATGCCTACATCATGCCAAGCTGACGATCTGCAAGTCCAATACCGGTGGCCGGTCGCTGGCTAGCGTGGTTCTTCCAGCTCGATCCAGCGGTCGATCCCGGCCAGCTCGTGTTCGCTGACCTGACCGGAGGGCCAATGCACCGTCACGGGGCCACTGTCCTCGACACTCCCCAATCCAAAGTGCAGCTCGCTGGCATGTCCGGCCAGGTAGCCGCCGCCGGCCGTTACTTCACGCACGAGGGATACACCATCCACCTCGATCACGGCCCGGGCGCCGATCGCGGCGCTGTTGCCGTCCACGGCCCGTAACTCTAGGCCGACCCAGTGCCCAGCGTTGGGCAGTTCATTGTGCAGTAGCTGGTATGGGCCGTTGTTGTTGGTCACGAACAGGTCGAGCTTGCCATCGCGATCGTAATCGCAAACAGCAGCGCTGCGGGAAGCCAGGGGGGCACTCACGGCAGCGCCCGCTTGCTGCGTGGCATCCTCGAAGCGTCCCGTGCCATCGTTCAGGAAGAACTGGTTGGACTGACCGACGCAGAGACTCGTGCTCTCGTAATCGGGGCTCGTGTAGCCGTTGGGGATGAAGAGATCCAGATCACCATCGTTGTCGGCGTCGAAGAACACGGCTCCCCAGGACGTCTTGCCCACGCTGCCGGCGCCGAGCTTTGAGTGCACAGTCACGTCTTGGAAAGTGCCAGTGCGAGACTTGCGACCGTGTTTGACGATGCGGTTGTTGCGATAGAGTGCGTTGGCTTCCAGTTGCCAATTGGTCAGGAAGAGGTCCGTGTCTCCGTCGAAATCCACGTCGCCGATGGCCACCCCCATGCCTCCGCGGGGGTCGTCCATGCCCACCTGGAAGGAAACATCCTTGAAGGTGCCGTTGCCCTCGTTGCGGTAGAGCACGTTCATGGAGACATCGTTGGCGATGTAGAGGTCCTGGTCTCCGTCCAGGTCGAAGTCCCAAAATGCGGGCTGCATGCCACGGCCCTGCTCATCGGCGACTCCGAGGGCCTCGGTACGATCGGTGAGCTTGCCGTTCACGTTCTCCAGGAAGGTGTTGGCGGATCCGGGGAACGCAAAGGGCAGCATTTCCGTGGGGTCTTCCCGGGCGTATCCGGGCAGCGATTCAACCGGGGGCATCAAGTCCGTGTCGTAGACCAGGTAACTCGTGACGTAGAGATCGAGGTCGCCGTCGCCGTCGTAGTCCGCAGCGCAGACACCTGCGCTCCACTCGGAACGGGCCAGGTCGTGTTCGCCGGAGACATCCACAAATTCTCCTTGGCCGTCATTGCGGAACAACGCATCCGCCCCATAGTTGGCCACGTAGAGATCGAGGTCGCCGTCCCCTTCGAGATCGAAGAAGAGGGCGCCCATGCCCGCGCCCGTGTCTTCGGCGCCGGGAACTCGCTCAAAGCGACCGTTGCCGAGGTTGCGCAAAAGTTGGTTCAGCGGTTTGGCACTGCCCTCGCGACCGCCCCCTTGCACCAGGTAAAGATCGGGCAACCCGTCCCCATCGAAGTCGCCCCAAGCGGCGCCGGGCCCCATGGTGGGACGGATGTCCAGTTGTTGGCGCGGCCCCTCAAAGTGCACGTCGAAAACACCAGCGGACTTGGCGTTGTCGCGGAAGTAGGGCGCGGCGCTGGGAGAATTCCAGGCCGCTGGCGTGCCGCTGGCTTCCATTTCGCGCACGCGCACCTGGACCAACAGGGTCAAGGAGTGCGAAGGATCCGCGGGCGGGGGCAGGGCGTAGAACAGGCGCAGCACTTCACCGGCAGCCACGAGCGTTTCAGGACTCTGCAGTGCTTCGCCGCGGTCGCGGGGGGTCAAGCTGGAGCGCACGGGACCGCGCGAGTTCCTCGGGGCATGCCGGGGAGCGCAGTCGTGGACTCTTCGTACCTGCAGGGCCCTGAGGGGTTTGGAGCCGAGCGTCAAGGGGGCGAGTTGCGCGTGAAAGGCTTGGTCGAGACCGACGTCTCCCAGCTGTAATTCCCAGGTCGCGCCGCCCTCGAGGGTCAATCCGTGACCTTGATGCAAGTCGCTCGTTAGCGTTTGCCAAGGGCCCAGGTCGCACCGGACACGAAGAGCCCAGGAGGTTTTCTCTGACTCCATGGGCAGGAGCACGAGCCGGGAACCCTGCGGGCCTTTAGAGATGGTGATCGTTTCTCCCACGACCCCAGCCTGGTCCTGTCGAACGAGCTTGGCCAGGGCAGGCCCCGATTCGCTCTCGATGCTAGCGGGCAAGGAAATGTCGTGGACGCGGTGCAGCTGACCATCTGCCAGCAAGATCCGTTCGCCGTGGGCGTGGGGGATGGCGAGCACCTGCAAGTCCTGGAGTTCGAAGGGCCGACCGCGAGTAGCTGCTAGTTGCAGTTCCGTCCCGCGCGTGCCCGGTATGGCGCGGGCGATGCGGTCCGAATCCGTGTTCAAAGGAAGCAACACCGTCGTCTGGCCTGTTCCTAGCCCGGCAACCCACTCTGTTCGTTCCACCCCGGGCACTTGCAGGGTCGCGGATTGGGGCAAGAAAGGAAACAGGCAGAGCAGGGTGGTGATCATGGCCGTAACAGAGTGAGAGACTTGCGCGGAAACGAGAGGAGCCGCGCCAGCAGGGCTGGCGCGGCTCCGTTGTGCATCAGGTAGGTCGAACTAGGCGGGACCGGCAGCGGCGTCTTCCTCGACGACTTTGGTGGGTGCGGGCGTTTCTTTGGGCCGGGTTACGATCGGGAGCGGGACGAGCTTCAGTTCGCGGATGTCATCGACCTGGAAGTCGATGCTCGTCTCGCGATCGATGTTG
>JBLIMI010000451.1:0-3935 GCA_047638655.1 Minisyncoccia bacterium
TCTGACGGAGGAAAAGCTTGCGGGCCTGATCGAGACCTTTGGCGCTGAACAGGTCGTCGTCAGGGACGAGCCCCAACGAGAAATGCGATTGCAGACGCTGCAAGAACTTCGCGGGCGCTTTGAGAATCCAGGCGAGTTCCTTTTGATCCAGGGGGAGGAAGTCACCGACTCCTGGGACGGGCACCCCGTTCACATCAATGCAGTCAACATTGAAAATGTCGTTCCGCCGGCCCACGGAGAGTCAGTCGCTGACACGATTCAACGCAACATGGAAGCGATCGTTGCAGAAGGCGAACGCAGCGGGCGCGAGGTGTTTGCGCACCTGAACCATCCCAATTTCGGATGGGGTGTGACCGTGGCCGAAGTGGCGGCCATGCCCCTCGAACGATTCTTCGAGGTCTACAACGGCCATTCGGGAGTGCGCAACTACGGAGATGCCGGACATCCTTCCATGGAGGCGCTCTGGGATTCGGCTCTGACCACCCGTCTGGAAGAGAATGGCCTTGGGTTGCTATACGGTGTCGCCACCGATGACAGTCACGAGTACTACAGCTGGGGCGTTGGCAAGACCAATCCTGGTCGTGGATGGGTGATGGTGCTTGCGGATTCTCTGGAGCCGAACGAAATTGTTCGGGCCATGAAGGCCGGCGACTTCTACGCCTCCACGGGCGTTGTGCTCGCTGAGCTCCATGTCACCAAGGAGTCCATGAGAATTCGCATCGAGCCCGCGAAGGGGGCAATCCACACCACGCAGTTCATTGGAACGTTGCGTGGTCACGGCCCACAAGATGTCGGTGTGGTGTTGGCGGAGGTGCAGGGTGATGAAGCGACCTACACCTTCAGCGGTAAAGAGGTGTATGTGCGGGCCCAGGTCGTCTCCTCAGAAGATCATCCCAATCCGTACGCGGCTGGCGACAAGAAAACAGCCTGGGTGCAGCCCGTGATTCCTGGCCAATGAGCGAGTGTTGTTGGGGCGTGAAGCAGACTGCCTAACTGCCCGCGCCGACCCGCTCCTGGATTCCGTCTCCATCCAGGTCGCCAGCCTTGACCTTTGGCTCTTGCACGTTTTCGTCGACCGCCGGGAAGACGTCCAACACTCCGTCTCCGTCCAAGTCCGCATACCCGGCTTGCATGGCCAAGCTCGCTCCGGGGGCTAGCGGACGCGGGAAGACGTTTTGCTGGAAGCGTCGTGCGCTGAATCGCCCACTCGAGAGTACCGATAGCAGTACTGGGTCCCCGGCCGTGTCCTGTCCGAGCACGACAGTCGCACCAGGCAATACACAGTCAAGCATGGGCCCGCTGGTGCGCTCGAGTTGTCGGTCGCCATCGAAGTGATAGACCATCAGTCGTCCGCTTCCGGCCTGGTCCGTGCGCCAGACCAAGAGTTCATCTCGCCCGTTCCCGGTCACATCGGAGATCCCGAAGCCGGTCTTGTCCAAAGGGGCAACTCGATACAAGAGTGTGTGGCGAGTTCCTGCGGGAGAATCCACCCAGAGGTCTCGCGCGTCGGCGTCGAGCTTCCCGTAAAGAGAAGCCAAGCCCGCGAGATCCGAAAGGGTGGGCAGGTTGCGCCGTGGATCGTAGTTGGCGTGCATCACGGCTGACTCGTCGAGGCTATGTCCGAGTCCCAGGACGTGCCCCAATTCATGTAGAGCCACTTGGGAGAGGGGCAAGCCCTCCGCGTCCGTGGAGGACCAGACGCGTCCCGCATCGAAGTGGATGAACGTTTGCATCGAGACCGGTCCCGCGTGGGCCACGCTGGTGTCTTGGCCGAATGCGGGGCACTCGTCGTGGGATCTGCGGCGCCAACCGCAAAGCAGGTCGGAACTCGCCGGCCCAGAAGCTTCTACGAACTCCACCAATCCCGTGGCGTTCCAAGTGGCCATGGCTGTTCGCAGGCAGTTCTCAAAAACGCCCTCTTCTAGTGGTGAGTCGGCCCCGTTGATGTGCACTCTCAACGAAGGCGTACTGGGCAAGCGCCCACGCACGGTGAAGTGCGGCACGCTGGCCACAGCCAGCGCATCTAGCGGTTTACCATCACTTCCGCAGGCGCACGCGAGCAAGACAGCCGCAGCGCACTGGGTCAGGCGAACAAGGTGGTTCAAGCCAGGCATTCCTTTGCGTGAAGGGCCTACAGATCGTTCAGGAATGCGATCAAGTCTGCGCGCTGACCCTCGGTCAATCCCTCGTAGGAAACGCGTGTGTCCTCCGCTTCACTGAAGTGGGCGCGAATCGCGCCGTCCAGATCTTCTGCACGGCCGTCGTGCATGTAGGGCGCTGTGTGCTTGATTCCCCACAGGGGTGAAGTGCGGTACATGCCGACACCTGCGCCGTCTTCCGCCATGCCACGGAAGTCAACGGGCATCACATCGTGCAACAGCAAGTTGGAGTACAGGTCCACCGGGCCGGCGTGACCTTCCAGAGACGGAATGTGACAGGTGGCGCAGCCGATTTGATCGAACAGAAGCTCGCCGGCCAAGACCTCTGGAGCCGTAGAGCCCGTTCGCAGGGGGGGCGCTATCAATAACTGAAACAGCTTCAGGTCCTCGAAGTCGTAGAAGGACAGTTCGGGGTCCGAAACCGTGTCGCTGTCCTCGTTGGGGGTCAAGTTGCGTCCGTCGTCGGGCGTGGTGATACCACACTCGCCGAGCATGGCGTCGCGTCCGAAGTCGGTGACGCGCGGCAGCTGAGCCTTCCAACCGAACTTGCCAATCTCGATCACGCCATTGACGTTGACCCGGCGCGCCACTCCATAGATTCCGTCTCCATTCGAGTCAGCGCTGTCCTCGTTGGCGGTGATCACATAGTCGGGAATGCGGCTAACGAGACCCAAGCCTAGGGTTGATGGTGTTTGGCGTTGCTCGAAGACCGTAGCCAATTCATTGCACTCCTCGCGCAGAGGGACGAAGGGCGGATGCAGTTTACTGAGTCCTTGCCCACCAGGCAGGTCCATGAAGCGTCCCAAACCGCCGTTGTCATCGCCGAAGCGCGAGACGTTCAGCTCCAAGCCGCCAGCTCCGCCCATGACGGGATCCTGGTGGCAGGCGCGACAGCTGTCCGCGTTCATTTCGGGTGCGCCCAATCCTGTGGAGCGGTGGAAGTCGCGATCGAAGACGTCTCTTCCGCGGTTGAACTGGCCGAGTTGTTCGGCATCTAGGCCGGCGATGGGACCGCCCAATGTCCCAGTTCCACCCGGGGCTGAGATGACAGGGGCCAACGCTGCAGATGTGATGACTACGTAGGAGAGCAAGGCGAGCCACCCGAGGGGGCCGGATTTGATTGACTGCTTCATTAGAGCTTCTCCAGGAATTCGATGATCTCGCTGCGTTCGACTTCGGTCAGCCCAAGGAATGCGTCACGGGAGGCTTCCGCCTCGCCTGCATGCATTTCAATGGCTTCCTGGAGCGTTTCTGCCCGGCCGTCGTGCATGAACGGCGCCGCCATGGAAACTCCCCAGAGCGGTTGCGTTCTGAACTCGCTCTCGTTGGTGGGAGGATCGATCGACGAGAATTGCGGCGTACCGAAGTTCAGGCCGTCCGCCAGATCGGGGCCCATGTTGTGTAGCAGCAGGTCGGTGAATGCATCCACGGGTCCCCGTGACGAGGGCAGCGAGGGCAAGTGGCAATCCGTGCAGCCGATGTTGTCAAACTGAAGCTGCCCGTTGATGGCGGCCGGAGTGAACGGCTGGGGAGCGGGCGGAGCCAGGAAACGGGTGAAAGCGATCAAGTCTCCAAGGTCACCGGGGCTAATTTCCGGGTCAGGAATACCATCGCCATCCAGGGTCGGCGCGTTGGGATCCGTTGTGCCCTGAAAGGCAGCGAGGCTTGAGCTGACGGTGGAGTCTGAACCGAGAAAGGGGTCACTGGTGATTCCCATTTGATTTTGCAGAGGCGCTCGTGTGAAGACCTCGACGTTGTTGACTTGCGCCTTCACAC
>JBLIMI010000452.1:0-3932 GCA_047638655.1 Minisyncoccia bacterium
CCGATGCTCAGTGGGTTGACTTCTCGCGTAGCAGCGAGGAAGGTGGGGCGCGACTCATGAACTACAGCGCACAGTATTGCTTTGCCAACCCGCTTCTGCAAGCGAGGGTCAATTCCAGGGAATCAGCGAAGTGAGACCCTGATGAGCCTTCACGATCTTCTCGACACGAACTACGGCAGCGACGGGGCCGCCGCACTTCTCGCGCGATTGGAAGGAGAGCAGAAGTGCGACCAGGAAGAAAGAGTCGCTGGCGAGCCGGATCTGCACGTGGCGGCGCGGCGGCAGCGACTGGAGGCCGTTCAAATTTTGCTGGAACACGGCTTGGCGGTGGATGCTCGTAATGGTCATGGCAAGTCCGCTTACGTGCACGCGCTTCGGAGAAGCTTGAATGAGGTTGCTGAGCTACTGATCGCGGTCAGGTGTGAGTCCGGCTTGGAGTTGCCAGACCAGTTAGCCGTACGCACGTCGCGTGGTGAAACAGAAGAGGCACGCAGTCTGCTTGAGCGAAATCCCGCCATCGCGAAGACTGGAAACCCAGAGGAGGACCGGTTGTTAGCCGACATGGCTGGGCGCGCGGATCAGGGACCCGTACAAATTCCAATCGACGCCGGAGCCAACCTGGCGGCACCTGGCCTGGATGATGCCACGCCCCTGCACAACGCCGCTTGGTTTGCCCAGGCACAGAATGCCCGGCTGCTGGTTGAAGCTGGCGCTCCACTGAATCTATTTGAGATGGCTCACGGGACCTCACCGATCGGTTGGGCGGCGCATGGCTCGAGCTGCTCTGGGGGTGCCGAAGCTAATCATGTGGTCTACGTCGAGATCACTCAACTGTTGCTTGAGGCCGGCGCGTACTTGCATTATCCAGGTGCGCCAGGCGACGGTGCCTATTTGGCGCGACTTCAAGCGGAGGCTTCACCTCAGGTCGAAGGGGTCCTAACGGAATGGATGAAGAGATGAGAGAGTTTCGACTGTTGCAAGAGGAGGACATCGATGCGGCCGTGCGCATGGTGCGTGATGCTTTTCCGGCCGCTGGCTTGCCGGACCCGGAAGAGCACGCGGATTCCTTGGCCATTGCACTCGGAATGCCGGACAGCCACACCTGGGGTGTCTTCGAATCAGGCCGCATGCTGGGGACGATGCGCACCCACGACTTCGTGATGAACGCCTTTGGGCAGCAGATACCCGTGCAGGGATTGGGTGGCGTCGCCGTGGGCTTGTGTGACAAGAAGCGCAAGGTGGCACGTGACATGGTGCGTTGGTTCTTGCAACGAAGCTGGGACGAGGGGGCTGCCATGACCTCGCTCTACCCTTTCTTGGCCAGCTTCTATGAGCGCATGGGCTGGGGTGTGGGGACGCCCATGCATCGCTTTCAGCTGGAACCTTCGAGCTTTCCCAAGCGCGCTTGCGAAGGAGTGTTTAGGAACCTGGGCGAGCCGGACAGGGAGTCCATCAGGGCTTGCTACTCACGCATGCAATCGCGAACTCACGGAATGTTCCAACTCGATGCTCGTTCGCTGGACGCCATTCGGACGGATGAAGTGCCGCGCGTGATCGGCGTCGAGTTCGACGGCCGCCTAGAAGCCTACATATTGTTCCAGTTTGAAGCCCTCAAGGGGTCCAACATGCTACTCCATGACTTGATCGTGACGCAGTGGACCTACGAGTCTCAACGTGGTCTCCATGGTCTATTGGGCTTTCTCAGGAACCAGGCGGACCAAGTGCGGCGGGTGACCCTGCTCACTCAGGATCGACACTTGCACCACCTGTTCACGGATCCACTGGATGGTAGCGAGAACCACATCCAGCTCAATCACCAGATCAGTGAACGAGGGAGCGGCATCATGTACCGCGTCATCGATCCGGCGCGACTCTTGGAGCAGCTTGCCGACCACAACTTTGGTGATGTGGATCTGATCTGTGGCATCGACCTTAAGGATGGGTTCTGGGAAAAGACCAGTGCCCGGGTCGAACTGCAGGTGGAGCGTGGCCGTGCTCGAATCGTGAAGGGGGCCCCCGCTTCAACCCCTTGCTTGAAAATCAGCGTGAGTGACTTCAGTAGTTTGGTGATGGGGGTGGTCCCACTTGGGCGGTTGCTGGACTACGGGCTCGCCGAGTTGAGTGCCGAGTCGCTACGCGAGCCCCTAGAGGCGGCGTTCAAAGCAACAGAAGCGCCCCGTTGCACGACGCGCTTCTGATTTCCGAGCATGTAAGAGCGTGCTGGCCGCGTCTGGCGGCCGCCCGCATCTTCGATTAGGGCTGGTAGGTTACCGTCCAGCCATTGGTGAAGTTGAATCCTGCTCCCGTGCATTGGTTCGCCGGATCGCGATACCAAAACTGGAAGTTCGTGGGAATGCCCAGGTTGGAGACTGATCCAAAGGGGGCGCCGTTGAAATCGGTGAAGCTAGTGGAACCAGCAACGGTGACCTGCACGTGAGAGCGTTGGCTCCCGCCGGAGGTACACAGAATGCCGTCCCCTGCGGGAACGGTGATCTGGTTGTTGCCCTTTAGAATCAAGCCGGGCTTTGCTCCTGGTACTCCGTCGATGTCGAGGCGGAAGCTATCGTTTGAAACGGTAGGGCTGCCGGCACCTGTCAAGGTCGCGCCGCCCGTGGCCGTTGTGTTGGCGCAACCTTCACCCGGACCGCCGGATGCAGAACAGGGGCAGTTCAATCCTGTCCCGTCGCCAAAGCAATAGGCGGAACCTGCGTTGCCGCCACCATACTCGACGATGTATCCCGCCGAATGATCATTGCCGGTGTCGTTCCAAGTGGTGCCAAAGCTTCCACCCTGAAGGAGTTCCAAGAAGTCTTCAGCGCCATTGGGGCCGCTGTCGTTGGGCTCGTTGGGTAGCCAGTTGGAGAAGGTCCAGGCTTCTCCTGTGATCCACTCCCAGCCGCCTCCGGGTTCGGCGTAGCTTCCAGACGAGAGGTTTTGGAAGCCGCCGATATAGCGGTAATGGACGTCGCCGAGTCCGAAGACGAAGTCATTCTCGGCTTGGTCCGTAAGTGTGGCGAGGTGTCCGGGAACGCCGAGGTAGGTCAGGTTGGCCGCATCGGTCATGGCTTGCGTCCACGAAATCCCAGGACTGTCGATGACCTGGTAGTAGGAACCATTGGCCGGGTTAAACGTCGGTACGTCCTCAGCGAGGGTGAACGTTCCAGTTCCAGGCGCGGCTCCTGGGTAGTTGCCCAGGCGAATCACATACACCTGTCCAGCGATTGCCTGCCAGGTCGCCTGGGATTGCAAAGCGCAGGTGTCGTCGTTGCAGGCCAACACCGCACCCACGCATGAGCCGTCGTAGATGCCAATCTTGGTGTCCACCACCGTTTGCCCGCACGTGTTGATGATGAATGTGCCCGTGGTTGGAGCGGTCCAGGCAAACCAGACGTCGTTGTCGATCGTGTCCAGACCAAAACTAAGGCAAAGCGGGTCGGGAAGACCGTCCGTGAGCGCCAGGGTGTTGTCGAAGTTGAAGATGCCAAGCCCAGCAATGGGTTGCGCGTTGCCACAAAGGTCCGCGCCCTGGGCGGCGCTGGTGTTGACCAGGGCAAGCATTGCGCAGCTTGCAAGGAGAATGGGTGAGAGATTCATCTTGAGTGTGAGGCTCGAGTGGGGGTGGCCGCGAATTGCGTGTTCAGCCATCATGCCCTGAGTGGCCGCAATAGGGTCTTTTTCCTGTATCTCGGTCCGCAGAGTGACAATTCCTGTACGCCTTGGGTGGTCGCAGCACCTTCCGTCAGAACTCCAGGGACTCAAAGCGTTGCGCTGGCGAGGGCTTCGATGGGCCAATTTTCGTGGTGAGGCACAAGGATCAGCCTCCGTTGCCATGGGCGCAGCCAGTATTCGAATCGCGACGCTTTGTCCCCGAGCGTTCACCAACGTAGGATTCGAACATGCAACTGACACGCGACGAAGCTTGGGACCTCTTG
>JBLIMI010000453.1:0-3926 GCA_047638655.1 Minisyncoccia bacterium
CTCGCGTTCCCTAGAGAGGCCACTCAAGTTCTGGAATGCATTCACCAGGCTCTCGGTGAAGCGCAAGTTCTTGACCGCCCCGACCACTTCCCCGTGCTCCACCAGGAAGGTGCCGTTGCGAGTCATGCCGGTCAGCAGGAGGTCCTTGGGATCGATCAAGTTGCTGTAATGAAACTGAGTCACCACCAGACCCCGATCGATACCGGCAATCAACTCCTGCACACTGCTCTCTCCCTCAGTCACTACCAAGTTCAAAGCCATGGGACCCTCGGGGCTCGGCTTTGGAAGGGCATGGCCGGTATTGGGCACGGAGAGCTTGCGCGCCCAGTCCGAGTCGGTGACGGGACCTTGCAAAACGCCCTCGCGAATGAGTTCCACGTCTCGTTTGGGAGACCCTTCGTAGTCCATGGCGAAGCCAGGCAATTGACCGTTGTCCACCTGATCGGAGATCGAGAGAAACGTTGGGAAGACTTGCTTACCGATGCGCCCGCAGAGGAACGAGGATTTCTCGTGCACTTCCTGGGCACCGAAGCCTCGATAGCTCGCGAAGAGCAAGATTGAACTGACCGCGCTGGGTTCCAGCAAGACGGTGTAGGCCCCCGGATCGATGGCGACCGGCTTGCTGTTTTGCACAGCCTTGCCAACGGATCGAGCGAAGATGGCTTCCGCATCCAGGGCGCCGGCCTGGAAACTCAAGCCCTCTGCAAAGCCCGAACCGCCGCCGGCTTGCATGGAACTGGCCGTCAGGGAAAGACCCGCACGACTGCGCGCATCATGCACCTCGCGACCGGCGGAATTGACCACCGTCAAAGAGTTTCCGGCGGTGGTGACGAGACCCGCCGGTGCAAGCTTGCGCTCCGAACAGAGAGCGAGCGCCACTTTCACCCACTCTGCTTTTTGCGCAAAGCTGTGGTCGAGTGTGGCTTCATCCAGTGCCATGTGCCCCAATTCCTGCATCCCTTCAAAGCCACCCTCCAGGGGGCCTAAATCAGGATTCGGGGGCGCCACGCGAGCCAAGTCGAGGGCGCGGGCGAGGGCGGCTTCAATACCCTCCTCTCCCAAACCATCCACGGTGGCCTTGCCCTCTTGCCAACCATCCTCCGCTCTCACCCGGGCACGGATGGCCACCTGATGTCGGACTCGGTCCGCGTTCTGCGTCGGACCGCTGTCCGCAAAGCGAACAAAGCGCTCTGCCGTCGATTCCAGAACGACCTCGGTCTCGTCGGCTTGACTGCGCCCGACGATTCCGCGCGCGACCTTCAATGCTTCTTCTCGTTGCAACATGGACATGATTCCGCCTTACCTCACCACGAAGTTCACAAGCCTTCCCGGCACCAAAATTTCTTTAACGATGGTCTTGCCTTCCAGATAGTCCGCCACCGTTTCACGGGCCAGGGACAGGATGTCCTCCTTGGCAGCACTCTTGGAAGTCATCACCTTGCCACGCACCTTACCCAAGACCTGCACGACTAGCTGAAACTCGTCCACCACGAGGTAGCGCTCTTCTGCCACAGGCCACTGGCTGAAGGCCAATTCGCCTTCTCCACCAAGCCGGGACCAGAGTTCTTCCGCGATGTGCGGTGCAAAAGGCGAGAGGGCGCGCACCAGGCGCTGGGCCTGACTGCGAGTCAAGGACTCCGAACGCTTGGAGGCCTCGTTCAAGAAACTCATCATGCCAGCGATGGCCGTGTTGAAATTGAATTGCTTGAACGAGTCATTGATGCGCTTGAGAGCCTTGGCCAACTCGCGCTCAAGCAACAAGCTGTCCCCTTCCGGGTCGCCGCTTGCCTCCTGCAACAAGTGCTCGCGAATGGGGCTGTCCCCTTGCTCATCCACGAACAGACGCCAGATACGTTCCAGGAATCTCCGACATCCGGGCACGTCCCTGGGGTTCCAAGGCTTGGACTCCCCCACGGGACCCATGAACATTTCGTACAGCCGCAGGGTGTCCGTCCCGTACTCCGCGATCACCTCATCCGGGTTGACCACGTTCTTCAAGGACTTGGACATCTTGGCGATGACCTGCTCGAGATCTTCGCCAGTGCTCTTCATGATGCGACCGCTTCCTTTCTCTTCGGTCTCATCAGCCGGGATCAAACGGCCGGTGCTGTCCTTATAAGCAAAGGCCGTCAGCATGCCTTGATTGAACAGACGCTTGAACGGCTCGGGATGCGAGACCAACTTCAAGTCATACAGGACCTTGTGCCAGAAGCGTGCGTACAAGAGGTGCAGAACGGCGTGTTCCATGCCGCCCACGTAGAGGTCCACTTCGCCCCAGTACTTCTCAGCCTCGACTCCCCAGCCGGCTTCATCATTGTGGGGATCCATGAACCGCAGGTAGTACCAGCAAGACCCCGCCCAGCCAGGCATGGTGTCCGTCTCGCGCGTCATGGCAGCGCCGCTCTCTGGATCCGTGGTCTGGACCCAGTCGGGCAAGCGGCCCAGAGGTGCAGCCCCGTCGCTGGAAGGCGTGAAGTCCTCCATGTCCGGCAAAACCAGGGGCAGGTCCTCGTCGCGCACGCGCTTCATGGAACCGTCTTGCGCGTGCATGATAGGAAAGGGTTCGCCCCAATAACGCTGACGGCTGAAGAGCCAGTCGCGCAAGCGGAAGTTGGTGTGCGCACGACCCATATAGGCCTGCTTCAGGTGTTCGGTCATGGCCGCCTTGGCCTCTTTCACTTCCATGCCGTCCAGGAAGCCGGAGTTGATGGCGGGGCCATCGCCAGTGAAAGCTTCGCCGTCGAAACCTTCGCTCGGCTGCACGGTGCGAATGATGGGCAGTTCGAACTTGGTGGCAAATTCCCAGTCCCGTTGGTCCTGCCCCGGGACGGCCATGATGGCGCCACTCCCGTAGCTCACGAGCACGTAGTCCGCGACCCAAATCGGAACCCGTGAGCGATCATCCCCGGCGTCGTAGGCGGGATTGATGGCATAAGCGCCAGTAAAGACCCCCGACTTGTCCTTGGCCAGGTCCGTCCGCTCCAGGTCCGACTTGGCAGCCGCAGCCCGCACGTAATCGGTCACCGAGCCCTTGTGCTCTGCCGTGGTCAACACATTCACCAAGCGGTGCTCCGGAGCAATCACCATGAAGGTGGCGCCGAAGAGGGTGTCCGGTCGAGTGGTGAACACCGTCAACTGCTCGTCCGCATGGTCTTCGATCACAAAGTCGATCTCGGCCCCTTCAGAACGACCGATCCATTCGCGTTGCATGGTCTTGACGGACTCTGGCCAATCCACGAGATCCAGATCATCGATCAAACGATCCGCGTAAGCGGTGATCTTCAACATCCACTGCTTGAGGGGGCGCCGTTCGCAGGGATGGTCCCCACGCTCGGAGCGGCCGTTCATGACCTCTTCATTGGCCAAGACAGTCTTCAACTCTTCGCACCACCAGACAGGGGTCTCAGCCTGGTAGGCGAGTCCCTCGTCGTAGAGGCGCGCAAAAATCCACTGGGTCCAGCGGTAGAACTTGACGTCGCTCGTCGCGAACTCGCGGTCCCAATCATAAGAGAACCCGATGGCCTGCATCTGGCGCCTGAACGTGGCGATGTTCTCCTGGATGGTCTCCTGGGGACGCTTGCCCGTTTGGATCGCGTGCTGCTCCGCCGGCAAACCGAACGCGTCGTAGCCCATGGGGTGCAGCACGTTGTAGCCCTCCATTCGCTTTCGGCGAGCGATGATGTCCGTGGCGAGGTACCCCATGGGGTGCCCCACGTGCAGCCCATTCCCGGAAGGGTAGGGGAACATGTCGAGCACGTAGTACTTGGGCTTCTCTGGGTCGAAACCAGGGTCCCCCGGGTTCTGGGTCTTGAAGATCCCCTGGCTGGCCCAGTGGGCCTGCCAGCGGTTTTCGATTTCTCGCGCGTCGTAGGGTTGGGTCACGTTCCCATCTCCAGTGATTTTCGGGCCCAGCGGGCTCCAAAGAG
>JBLIMI010000454.1:0-3921 GCA_047638655.1 Minisyncoccia bacterium
ATGGTCAAAGCCGCCATGGTCGAACTCTTTGGAAAAGAACGCGCCACCGGAGGGCTCGTGACTATGTTTGTCGTTGGGGAAGTGGGTGCCGTCAAGGCCGCCACGGATGCGGGTGCGGCTGCGGCCCGACGCGTCGGTGAACTGGTCAGCGTGCACGTCATTCCGCGTCCGCACGACAGCCTGTGGCAAATCCTTCCGCCGCTGGCCACCGTGGCCGAAGGCAAGGAATAAGCCCGTAGCGGACGCGCCCTCCTAAAGCAGGGTGACGGCGTCCGCCAGCGCTTCCCAAGTCCACGTGGCAAATCTCGATCCCGATCTCCGTTCCTTGCAAGAGGTGCGCGATGCCTTGGCGGCCGCCAAGCTCGCGCAAAAAGCGATCAGTCATTACTCCCAGGCGCAAATTGACCGCGTCTGCGAGGCCATGGCCCATGCGGTCCGCGATCATGCTTATGAGTTGGCGCGCACGGCGGTGGACGAGACAGGTATCGGGCGTGTGCACTACAAGATTCTCAAGAACATCTTCGGTTCCATGGGGACCTGGGAATCGATCAAGGACGAGAAAACGGTCGGTGTCATTCGGCGCGATGAGGCTCGCGGTTTGATCGAAGTCGCGACGCCTTCTGGCGTGATCGCGGGCATCGTTCCCACCACAAACCCGACCTCGACAGCTTCGTTCAAGGCCCTGATCAGTATCAAGGGCCGCAACGCTTGCGTGCTCAGTCCGCACCCGCGTGCAGTGCGCTGCATCGCCGCGACCGTCGAGGTCATGCGTCGTGCCATCCAAAGCGTGGGCGCCCCGCCGGATCTTGTGATTGCGCTCAAGCATCCGACTCTCGAATCCACCGGAGCCTTGATGAAGAGTCACGACACCGCCATCATCCTCGCCACGGGCGGGGAGGGGTTGGTGAACGCGGCCTATAGCTCTGGACGTCCGGCCTATGGTGTCGGGCCTGGAAACGTTCCCGTCTACGTCGATCGTAGCGCCGACCCGGCCGAGGTGGCTCGCGCCATCGTTTCGAGTCAGAGCTTCGACAACGGGACTTTCTGTTGCTCCGAACAGGCGATTGTTGCTGATCGACCAATTTACGCAGAGCTACTGCAAGAGCTCCTGTCGCGCGGCGCGTACCTCTGTGACGAATCGGAAGTCGCCAAACTCGCCGTGCATTGCAACAAGAACGGGATGATGAACGCCGACGTCGTCGGTCAGGATCCCGTGAAGATTGCGCGCGAAGCGGGGTTCGCGGTGCCCGAGAAAACGACGATCCTGTTGTGCCCCCAGGGGGGCGTTGGGCGCGACTGGCCCATGACGATCGAGATCCTTTGCCCGATTCTATCGGTGCACGTAGTGGATGGTTGGCAGGCGGGCTGTGAGGTTTGCATGCAAACTCTCAAGTTCGGCGGGCTTGGGCACACCATGGGCGTTCATGCTCAGAACCAGGAGGTGTTGGACGCCTTCTTCCTGGAGAAGCCCGCCAATCGCATCATCGTCAACGGCCCGACCTCCATGGGGGCCGTGGGATACAGCACCCATCTCGATCCCTCTGTCAGCCTCGGCTGCGGTCCGCAGGCTGGCAATATCAGTTCGGACAACATCACGGCTCGTCACCTGCTCAACATCAAGCGTGTGGCTATGGTTCGTCGGGACTGGCGCGAACAGGAAGCGCGGGACCACGCTTTGGCTGCGAGCATGGGGGGCGAGAGCGCTCCCCGGGGTTCGATGATCGAGGGCGATCCGGCCCTATCGATCGAGTTGCGGGCGAAGGGCATTTCCGCTGCGGTGACTTCGACCACCAACTGGCAGGGCAACCCTGTCTTTGGAGGCGCGCCTCGCTCTGCGCTCTCTGCCCCAGCAGCCGCGATTGAGCCCGTGGTTCAACGACCTGCGCGCTGGGTTCAGCAAGCTGCACCCAAGCCGGTGATGCAGCCGAAGGTGCGAGCTGCATTGAAAAGTGCGCCCACTTTCACTGGTGGGACTCCGCGTCAGGATCCAGGGTCGGTCATTCGACCTCAGCCCCCGAGGACCACGAGTGTCTCCTCCGGAAGCTCCGTACTGAGCACCAAGGACATTGCGTCCATCCTCGAGAGCGCGGGCTCCGGATGCCCGCTAGGTCCGTGCCAGGGGTGTCCCCAGCAAAACGTACAAACAGGAATGTGCGAGGCTTGACGCCCCGCCAACCATCAATCACCCCGGCGCCAAGCCGCCGGGTATCACCTCTTAGGACTGAAACGACACGATTAACATGAGTAGCAACATCGCATTGGGCCTGATCGAGACACGTGGTCTTGTTGGAGCTGTGGAAGCAGCCGACGCCATGTGCAAAGCAGCGCGCGTGACCTTGGTCGGCAAGGAAATCTCCGGCGGGGGCCTTGTGACCGTCATGGTTCGCGGGGAGGTGGGGGCTGTCAAAGCCGCCGTCGAGGCAGGGGCAGCGTCTGCGCGTCGCGTGGGGGAGCTATTGAGCCAACACGTGATCCCGCGCCCCGCGGCTGATCTCGAGAACTTCATTCCGCAAGCAGCAGACGAGAACTAGATTGCGCAGCCGCGCGGCTTCTTGCGCGGTTGCCATTTGATTGCAATGGCCTCGACACCCCTAACAGCTGAGTTGCGCGGAGTTGTTCTGCTCGACCAGCTTCAGCCGCAATTCGCCGCCACGATCGCGTCGAACTCTGAAGGTTACTTTCCAATCGCTGGAGAGTGCGCCCTGTGGCTAGAGGTTTGTCCCGGCATCGTGATCAGCTCCTTGTTGGACATTGCTCTCAAGAGTTGCGAGGTGCGGCCTGGGGCCATGATCACCGAGCGCTCCTACGGGACGCTTGAAGTGCACGGCCCTGACCAGGGCCAGGTGCGAATGGCATGCGAGTTGATCCTCAGCGAGCTCGGGCTACGGCCGGATGATGGGCTAAGGCCGACTATCTTGACCAGTCGCATCATCCACAAGATTGACGACCATCAGGCGATGATGATCAATCGCACACGCAACGGGATGTTGTTGCTCGGTGGTGACACGCTCTACACGTTGGAGGTGACCCCAGCGGTCCACGCGCTCTACGCGGCCAACGAAGCGGAAAAAGCCTCCTCCGTACGTCTGGTGGACTTGCAAAACAACGGTGCCGTTGGGCGCTTGCAGCTCGCGGGCAGCGATTCCGACATCGAGCAAGCTGTGGTCGCCGTCGAACGAGCCCTGGGTAGTGTGCGTGGTCGACCGAGTCCCGGGGAGTCGCGCTGATGTTCCTTGGGCGAGTGATTGGTGAGGTGTGGGCAACTCGCAAGAACAAGGACCTTGAGGGCAAGCGCTTGCTCGTTGTTGAGGCCATTGACGCGAATGACGAGCCTGGACTGGGCATCGTGACACCGGTGGTTGCTGCTGACCCTCTGGGTGCTGGCGTTGGCGAGCAGGTGCTGGTGGCGTTTGGGAAGGCAGCCCGCGTGGCGTGTGGGGGAGACGGAGATTTCGCCTACGAAGCTGCTGTGGTTGGCATCGTTGACGACTTCGATGTCCCCGGCGCCCCCGCTTCCTGGCGTTCGTCTCAGTCGAGGCAAGATCCTGGAGGAGAGCGCTGATGCATATTTGCACTGTGATCGGCAAAGTCTGGGCCACCCAGAAGGAATCGACCCTGGGCGGATTGCGATTGCTTGTGGTTCGCCCTTTCACCACAGGTTCAGCGGAGACGGCCGCCACGATGGTGGCTGTGGACACGGTCTCCGCGGGGATTGGCGAACGCGTGATCGTGGTTCACGGCCGGGCCGCACGACACGCGATTGGCAAGGGGCACGACATTGGATTTCAAACAGCCATCGTTGGCATCATCGATTCGATGGAGCTCGAGGGTGGACGCAGAGTGGGGCAGACCGCAGAAATGGATCGGCCCGCCACTGAAGAGAACGCAAGAGGAACACAGTAGGAGACCTTGGCCCCATGA
>JBLIMI010000455.1:0-3914 GCA_047638655.1 Minisyncoccia bacterium
GGGAGGGGAGTTCCTTTCCGGCCCGGATCTTGACCTCGAGCTCTTCGATCAGTGCCTGCAGCGCTGGATCGTCTTCGAGGGCTGCGTGCAGTTGGGCGTGGACCTCACTCTTCATCCACTGTCCGAGTTGAGTAGAGCGACGGGCGGCCCGTTCTCCACTTGCATCGAGTCGTTCTCGATGATCTCCGATAGCAGCCCAAAGTTCTTCGAGCCCAAGTCCTTCTAGCGCACTGATGCAGATGGCCTTGACGGGCCAGCTTGCGCTCTTTGGTCGAAGAAGTTGCAGGGCACCGTGGTACTCCACGCGCGCCGCTTGCGCCCGGGATATGTTGTCGCCATCGGTCTTGTTGACAGCGATCATGTCAGCGATCTCAAGGATTCCACGCTTGATGCCTTGCAGTTCATCTCCAGCCCCGGCGAGCATCAAGACCAGGAAGAAGTCCACCATGCCTTCCACCATTGTCTCCGATTGACCGACACCGACGGTTTCCACAAGTATGACGTCATAGCCGGCCGCCTCGCAGAGCAGCATGGTTTCGCGAGTGCGCGCCGCGACACCACCGAGGGTTCCCGATGATGGTGAAGGCCGGATGAATGCGGCGCTGTCCTGCGCGAGACGGGCCATGCGTGTCTTGTCTCCCAGAATCGATCCTCCGCTGATCGGGCTAGTTGGATCCACGGCAAGCACAGCAACGCGATGCCCCTGCTGCGTGAGCATGCTTCCGAAACGATCGATGAACGTGCTCTTGCCCACGCCTGGAACTCCAGTGATCCCAATTCGGAGGGCGTCGTGGGGAGGGTCCAGTAAGCGCTCCAAGAGGTCTTCGCCCAGGACACGTTTGTCCTCCGCTTGACTCTCGATCAACGTGATCGCGCGTCCGAGGGCGCCACGGTCACCGGCGCGTACGCCGACAACCAGGCTGTCGATATCGTTGGCTGGAGTCGTTCCGGACATCATCCGTCCTGGTCGTGCCTAAGGGAGGTGGAGAGTACGCCCAGAAGTTCGCTGGCGGCCGCGAAGAGTTTGGTTCCGGGGCCGAAGATGCATGTCGCTCCCGCGGCGTAGACCTGGTCATGATCCTCGGGCGGGATCACACCGCCGGCGACGATCATGATGTCCGGGCGTCCCAAGCGCTCCAGCTCGCCACGTAATTCGGGGATCAAGGTCAAGTGCCCCGCCGCGAGTGTGGAGGCGCCAACGATGTGCACGTCATTTTCCACGGCTTGGCGCGCCGTCTCGGCCGGCGTTTGAAAGAGCGGACCCACGTCCACATCAAACCCCATGTCGGCAAAAGCCGTGGCGATGACTTTGGCGCCGCGATCATGACCGTCTTGCCCCATCTTGGCGACCAAGATGCGGGGACGGCGACCCTCGCGCTTTGCGAATTGGGCTGCTTGCTCCTGGACGGCCTTTAAATCTTCGTTCATGGGACCCACCGCATTCTGGTACACACCGCTGATCGATCGAACCGTTGCTTCGTGACGGCCAAAGCGAGCCTCGAGGGCGTCGGAAATTTCCCCCACACTGGCCTGAGCGCGCACGGCTCGAATGGCCAGTTCTAGCAAGTTTTCGCCGCCGTCTGCACAGGCCGCTGTCAAGTTGTCCAAGGCGGCCCGGGTAAGGCCTTCATCGCGATCACTTCGCAAGATCTTCAAACGCGCGATCTGGGCTTCTCGCACCTCGCCGGCCCCGACTTTGCGCGTCTCGGTCAATGGCTCTTTCTCAAGCACGTTTTGGTTCAAACCAATGATGGTCTGCGTGCCCGAGTCGATGTGGGCCTGGACGCGCGCTGCGGATTCTTCGATTCGCATCTTGGGCAGGCCCGTTTCGATTGCCTTGGCCATGCCTCCCAACTCTTCGATCTCCGCCATGTGAACGCGCGCTCGCTCGGCCAAGTCGTGGGTCAAGCGTTCCACGTAGTGGCTCCCGCCCCAGGGGTCGATTGTGCGGCAAGTGCCCGTCTCCATTTGCAAGTAGAGCTGGGTGTTGCGCGCGATGCGGGCGCTGAAATCAGTGGGCAGGGCCAGCGCTTCGTCGAAGGAATTGGTGTGCAGGGATTGAGTTTGACCCGCGGTAGCTGCCATGGCTTCGACGCAGGTGCGGACGGTGTTGTTGAATGGATCCTGAGCCGTCAAACTCCAACCGGATGTCTGGCAATGGGTGCGCATGGACAGCGATTTTGGATTCTTGGGGGAGAAGCCCTGGACCACCTCAGCCCACAGCAGCCGCGCAGCGCGCAACTTTGCGACCTCCATGAAGTAGTTCATTCCGATGCCAAAGAAGAACGACAAACGGGGCGCGAACGCATCGATGTCCAATTTGGCGGCTACGCCCGTGTGCAGGTACTCCAGACCATCAGCCAGCGTGTAAGCCAACTCGATGTCCGCGGAGGCGCCGGCCTCTTGCATGTGGTAACCGGAAATCGAGATGCTGTTGAAGCGTGGCATGTTCTTTGACGTGAACTCGAAGATGTCTCCGATGATGCGCATCGAAGCGGTCGGCGGATAAATGTAGGTGTTGCGCACCATGAACTCTTTCAGAATGTCGTTCTGAATGGTGCCGGTGAGCTTCTCCAAGGGCACACCCTGTTCCTCCGCAGCTACGATGTAGAGCGCAAGAATCGGGAGAACTGCGCCGTTCATGGTCATCGACACGCTCATCTCGCCCAGAGGTATGCGATCGAAGAGGATGCGCATATCGAGAATGGAATCGATCGCTACACCGGCCATGCCTACATCGCCCGTGACGCGTGGATTGTCCGAGTCATAACCACGATGTGTGGCCAGGTCGAAGGCGATCGAGAGCCCTTTTTGACCGGCGGCCAAGTTACGGCGGTAGAAAGCGTTGCTTTCCTCGGCGGTGGAGAAGCCTGCGTACTGACGAATGGTCCAGGGGCGCTGGACGTACATGGTCGGGTAGGGGCCACGAACGTAGGGGGCTGAGCCGGGCATTCCACCGAGGTGCTGAGCATGGCTGCGATCCTCCGCGGAGTAGCGCGGTGAGACGGCGATGCCTTCTGCCGTTTGGAGGGGTTCGGCGGCACCATAGGCAACAACGGGAAGTGCGGGCAAGTCCTTCCAGTCGAGGGTGCTGAAGTCAGGGATGAGGCTCATGCGGAAACCTCCGCCGCGTTCTGCAAAGCGCTCAAGAGGGCGATGGCGTCGCAACCAAGATGCATGAAGTGGTCGACGCCCGCGGCACGCCATGAATTTTCACTTGCGCCGGGCTTGCCTGCGAGTACCACACAGGACCCTTGCCCTTTGAGGCCCCTCGCTAGTTCGGGGACGCAGTCATCGTAGAGCGCATCGGTGGACGCGATTATAGCGATGTCTGCACCGGACGTAGCGTTGGCGCCAAGCGCGGAGGCCACGGAATCGAAGCCTTCGTTTTCGATGACCTCGATGCCGCCAGCGGCCAACAGATTGCTGGCGAAATCGGTGCGTGCCCGGAATTGCGATTGAGTCCCCATGTTGGCCAAGAACGCGGTGGGGCGTTTGCCTGTGCGCGCGAGTTGCGCATCACTGTGGGAACGCAATTCTTCGAACGGAGCCGCTAGGCGAGTGGCGGGGGAGCTGCCCACGGCGCGTTCTCGCTCGGGCAACTGTTCGCCTAAGTTGGGAAATTCACTGACGCCAATGATGCCCGTGCGACGGGTGGAAATCGCGAGGGCTTCTTGTTCGGCGCAGCGTTGAATTTCCTCGGCGATGTGCTGGGCGCTGCTCTCTTCGTCCAGAGCCTCGAGGTGTTGGAACAGCCCCCAGGCGCCGTGGGCCAAGTCTCCGGTCAAGGCCTCCACGTAGCCGCTGCCTGCGGCCGGATCTTGTACCGCCGCCATATGCGACTCACTCGTGAGGATGGCGTGGGTGTTCCTAGCGAGTCGGAGAGCTTCCTCAGTGGGCACTCCTATCATCGC
>JBLIMI010000456.1:0-3907 GCA_047638655.1 Minisyncoccia bacterium
AAGCAACCCCTTGAGGGAGAAGCCGCCAAGTGCATCGCTTTCCACCGACCCCCAAGTGCGCCCACCAGCCAGATCCTCAAGACAGTAAGGCATGCCTGAGATCGGTAATCCGCCCACGAGGCTCACCCGTGCTCCCGGGATTGGCGCGTTGTTGTGATCCACGATCCGCCCCGCGATTCGAGAGGAATCCGCAGGCAAACGCAGGTCTGGGCCGGATTGAATGCCGCGCAAGCCCTCAAAAGCTGCCCCAGCGTCGCTCATCACGATCACTCCGGAGCCAGCGCGGGCAGCGGCCAGGTCCCCTTCGAGATCAAACAACTCGAGCTCATACAAGCCCGCGGAGTCCGTTCTAGAAATGGCATCCCCAAGGGTCACGATGGCACGCGCTGCAGGCTTGCCGTCCGGCAAGTACACACGCCCCACCAGAACTACCTGCGGCACTTCCGTTGCGGGCACCTGGATCTGGAAGCGAACGACTTCTCCCAGTTCCACTCCCGTCAAGTCGATTTCGACTTCGACCTGCTCCCCGTCCAGCGCCAACAGCACAGAGAACTTTCGACTGAGGGCAATCGATCCCAGGTGAACTTCAGCGGCCTCATCACTCTGGCCAAGATGGCGCACTGTTTCGTATTCGCTGCCCTCCGACAGACGGTTGAGCATCGCCGCGGGCGCCTGGCTAACCACGGTCATGCTCAAAAACGGAACGGGTTCCAAGTCCTCGTTCAGCACCTCACCGATGTAGTTGTGGCGCATGCCGGCCACCCATACCCGACGCTCGGGTTCTTCCATGAGCTGGGCCGTACCCAGCACTCCCCATTGCTCATCGAGGGTTTCAATCCCATGACCCTCCTGGGGGAGTTCGAGCTCGAACTCGCCCCCGG
Source organism: Minisyncoccia bacterium (assembly GCA_047638655.1). Classification (GTDB taxonomy): domain Bacteria; phylum Planctomycetota; class UBA1135; order UBA1135; genus JABACD01. The sequence continues at coordinate 882 of JBLIMI010000456.1, forward strand.
CGCGGGTGATGGCCTCGAGCCGCGGAGTAGGCTCCCCGCGCAAGAAGGCAGCAGCCACTTGCGGTCGAACAAAATTGGCCACGGCAAACTGATCGATGGCAGCCGAGTCTTGAGCGAAGGATTTAAGAGTGCTCTCCGCCAGCGGCAGCCAAATGCCAGGCCCACTGATCACGGTTTTTGTTTCGTCCGTCCAGTGCAATGCACCGGGGTCCACCCACTGCACCCTAACTCCGTCCAAGCCATTCTCATGCTCAGTGATCAAGCGCCCCTTCAGAAGCAGCCGATCACCCGTAGCGAGACTCATCCCGAGACCATGAACAGCGGTAATCCCCTCGGGTTCGAATCCAGCCCTTGTTGGGCCAGCCGGTTGATGATTTTCACCCCACTCGGATTCCGAATCTTCGGTTTCACCGTCAGACTGCACATCGAGAGCCGGCGGCGTCAGCCCCTCCATGGCAAACACATCCTGCGGAGCAAGGGCGGGTCCGCTGAACGACTTGATGCCCACGCCTGCGGCCATTGTCAAGCCGATCAGAGCCGCCGCAGCGGGAATCAAAGGCACCATCGTCGCGACCACGGGGGCACCAGCGAGCGCCAAAGGGAGCAATGCGGTGCACCAGGAATCGCGATCGACGTAAGTCTCATCAAAGCAGTCGCGCAACTTCTCGATTCCCCGCTGGAGCTGAGTCTTGACCGTCGGGAGCGGTCGACCCAGTTCCTGGGCGATCTCCGTCGGCGTCATGTCGCGGAAGTAGCGCAGGAGCAGAACCGTTTTGAAGGGTTCGCTCAGTCCCAAGACACCGTCCACAAGCTCGCGCGACATGCTGGCCTCGTGGACGAGCTGTTCCGTGGAGGGCATGGCCTCGTGCCTAGCCGTGGCCTGTTCACGCGCACCGCGGCGCGACTCGGCGCGCCAGGTGCTCTGGGCCAGACTGGTCACCACACGTCCAAGCCACCCGCGCAAGTTTTGCGCGTGAGTCGGGGGCCTGCGAAGAGCAACCACCCAGGTGTCCTGCACCAAATCGTCAGCGCTCGCAGAGTCGACGACGAGTTTGTGGGCGAGGCTATTGACCCAATCGCTGTGTTGCAGCAATTCTTCGATCCGAAGAGTGGGTTCAGTGATGGTCATGGAGTGAACGGAAAGGAATGCCGGTCCTGCGTGGACGAGTGGGTGCCCAACAGCCGCAGCAGACGTGCGCTATTCGCGCACGCGCCGGTAAGGCCGCAAGGCTTCGTCGTTGATGTCTCCGCCGAGGAGGAGCAAGTCTTGATGGCGTTCCCTGCCAGGGGCCACAAAGACGTGGGTGGAGTCGATGCCCCCGAGGGGCACACCGTCTTCTGCATGCAACTGAAGAAGATAAGGATCGCCCGAACGAGAAACCAGGAAGTACGGCGAGCTGGAGACTAACTTGCCCGCTTGACGCGTCACCATCAGACCCGTCTCGTAGATGCGTTGCTCGTTCAATTGAACGGATACTTGCTTGGAGAGCGATTTCATGAATCGGTCTTCGGTCTGGAACTCGATGGTCAACTCCTTACTATCGAGTCCGAGGCGAGTGGAGACAGCGGGGTCCGAACGCCAGATTCCTTCGAGTCGTCCGGCGGAGATATTGTTCTGGTCGGGTTCCACGTGCACTTGAAGTGAGAGAGCCACTCCCACAGGAACAAGCGCACCGATGGCGATTGATTGGATCAGTTTCATTGCGATGATTGGCTGAAGAAAGATCAAAATCCAACGCTGTGCGGAACCAAGGGTCCACCCAAGCGAAGAGATCGAGACGAAGACGCAGCGGCGCTCCTCCGAACTCCGTTTCCCTTCAGCACACTTGCCAGTAGCCGAAAAGGGGGACGGCGGAAGAGCCGGTAGCGTCAGGATAACGATTTCTGAGGGGAGCGCAGGACGCCCTCGTCGCGATCTTCACTAGGCTTCATGAGAACCGGGAGTGCTCTCGGTTCGCCAAAAGAACGCCGACACCGAGGGCCAGGACTCATGATCCTCGTTTCTTTTTGGGAATGCGGCCCCTGGGGGTCTGGAGACCCGATTGAAGGGCCACTCTGTCCGCGGGTGCAGTAGGCTGCGCCCATGCAACCGCTCTCGATTCGACTGTGCACGATCACGCCCGAGGCCGACGAATTGGTGGAATTTCTGGGGCTGGGCCTCGGTTTCCCCTGTGTCGCCAAACCTCTCAGTGAAGATCCTGAAGCCCCCACGGGTGGCGTCTTTCACACCGCGGATGGCAGCCGCATCGAGGTTTGGAAGGATGGCCCTCAAATGCCCGCCGGAGTCATGTTGCAGATCGAGGTGGAGGACGCGGATAAGCTTGCGGTGGTCGCCCGTTCGAACGGTCTCGACCCCCGGGGCCCCATGCTGACGCGGGGCGAGAAGATCTACTATCTGATGGCCCCCGGTGGCCTGGCGATGACGTTCCAGTCGAAGCTGGAAGCGGGCGAAAGCAGCTCCTGAGGGCTCCTGGGGCGTATTAGCGCGTGCTCAAGCGGGAATGGCTCGATTTGGAGTTAGGCCCTCGGCCACGGGCTCCCAAGGAGGGGTTTCAGTTGCGGCACTGCGCCCCGAACGGCACGCCAATGTCCTCTTGCTCTAGGGATTTCACGTCGACGAGACCCCTACCATGGACAGTCTTTTCTTATTGGGTGCCCCTCGCAGCGGTTCCAGTGTCGTGGCTGGTTTGCTCGCTCGAAGCGGCTTCGCGGTCGCCGAAGAGCTCCACCGTCCGACCGCGGCCAGCCCGAGCGGTGGCTTCGAATCCGGCCTCGTTCAAGAGATCAACGAAGCCTTGATCAGCTCAGTCTGCCCCCCCGAGCCATTGTTGCTGCCTGGTCAGTACTGGTTAGCCCAAGTCGAAGAGAGCTTCCAGATCACAGCCTGCGACGAGATCAGCGCTGCGATGCAACGCGTGCTGTCCCGGCCCTGTTGTCTCAAGGACTCTCGCTTTTTGTGGACGCTTCCCAACTGGCTTGAGCATTCCCCCAGCGCCAAGGTGGTGTGCAGCTTCCGTTCGCCGGTG
>JBLIMI010000457.1:0-3902 GCA_047638655.1 Minisyncoccia bacterium
GCTGGCTTCCTGATTGTTTGCCTAGCAGCCCTGCGCAGTTTCGATGTCTTCGTCGGCCTCAAGCACGCGGACTTCTTGCCATTGTCCCTGGTGAGCTTGACCATGATGCTCGTCTGGGGCCGCTCGGTGGCCATCGAGAGCATGGTGTTCGCCGGCGGCATGTCGGGGCTGTACCTCTTCTTGCATAGCAACCAGGACTCGGCGGAAGTGGACGGGCTGGTGGTCGCTTTCACCGGTGCGCTGGTAGCGGCCATGGCCGCTGACTTCGTGCGACGGCGCTCCACGCTGATCCGGGTGGGACTCGTGATCGGCCTCTCTCAAGTGATCGTCAAGAGCGCGTTCTTGCTGATGCGCCCCGACGCGGGCTTGGGCGGCGAAGAGTTGTGGATGTTGTTCCTGGTTGGACTTCAAGGACTCGTCGTCGGGCTGCTCGTTTCGGGACTCTTGCCCACGATTGAGACCGTCTTCTCCGTGACCACGGACATCAGCTTGTTGGAGCTTGGCAACACCCACGAGCAACCGCTCCTACGCAAGTTGTTGCTAGAAGCGCCGGGGACGTTTCATCACTCCTACATCGTCGGCCTGCTTTCCGAGGCGGCGGCGGAAGCGGTGGGGGGCAACGCACTCCTGGCCCGCGTGGGCGCGCTCTACCATGACGTTGGCAAGCTCAACAAGCCCGGCTACTTCGCCGAGAACAGCCACGAGGCGCGCTCGCGCCACAGAGAACTGACGCCGGAGATGAGTCTGTTGATCATTTCGTCGCACACCCGCGATGGTGTCGAACTCGGTCAGTACTACAGCTTGCCCGAAGCGATTATGGACTTCATGCCTGAGCACCATGGCACGTCCTTGATCGAGTACTTTTATCACGCTGCGCAACGCTTGCGCGGTGAAGACAAGGTCAATGAGGGAGCTTTCCGCTATCCGGGTCCGAAGCCCCAGCGCATTGAAACTGCCATTGTGATGTTGGCGGATGCAGCGGAAGCCATCTCGCGACAGATGCCCGATCCCAATCAGGCGCGCCTGCGAGAGATGGTGCACGAGGTCGCCCTCAAACGCCTAATGGACCGTCAATTCGACGAGTGCCCGTTGACCTTGCAAGACTTGGCGCAGATCGAGGAGGCCTTCGTGCTCGTGCTGCAGGCCATCTACCACCAGCGCCCGACCTATCCTAAGGGTGGCAAGCCCAACCCGGCCGATCTCTCTCAACCGTCTGAGGAGCGCCGTGCGGTGATCGAGGCCGCGGAGCGCGCGAGCGTCGGGAGCAAGACGTGGGAAGCTCGCTGACCTGGGACGTCAGCGTTCCCGAAGGCGTGGATGAGAAAGAGTTGGCCGCTGCCGTGCAGGCGGCGCTCATTCACGGCGGCGATCCATCCAGAGAACTGGAAGTGATCTACGTCAGTGACAAGACCCTGGCGGAATTGCACGAGCGCTTTCTCTCGGACGCGTCGCCAACGGATGTCATGGCCTTTGATCTTGGCGACGACGAGGAGGGTCCGTCTGGGGAGGTCTACGTCAGCGTGGATTGCGCGTCAAGAATCGCCAGCGAACGTGCTGTGAGCTTGCAACGGGAGTTGGCCCTGTACACCGTGCACGGCTGCTTGCATCTCTGTGGCTTTGACGATCATGAGCCAGAAGACCGTGCAGCCATGCGCCTGGCAGAGAGCGTGGTGCTCGGTGGGTTGGGGTATCCGGCCGATCTCGCACCCCATGAACAAGACGCGGATGCGTGAACGCTCGTTCCTAACGAGCGCTGAGTTGCGCAGAAATTGAAGTGTCCGTGGGACGGGGGAGCGCCTTTCGGGACCACAATCATATTTTTTTCTCGTAGTTTCTCACTCTTGGTATGCATGAGAATGGCGGCCTTGGAGGTCATTCATTCGTCAAATGAAGCCATTGCGTTGAATGCGCTTGCCGCGCTAGGTCGCCAAAAACGGTTGGTTTGCATGCGCGGCCGCTTGATCACGACCTCGGAACCCCTATTCAAGAGAGCCTACGAGGCGCACACGACCCGGATTTCGGGAAGCAAGCGCTCCGCAAGACACACTTGGACAAGCCCGAAGCAACAGCAATGGATGAGATGGTCATGGCCCCGAGCTGTGTCCAATCTGGTTCGACACCTGCCGAGCCGACTCACGTTCCGCTGCCTTCCTCAACGGAAGGGAGAACTGCGGAGGCTGAGAAGGTCCGCGCAGTAAGCGAGGCGCGTCCGCGCAGTCCGCGTTACAAACCCGAAGGTCTCTCGGGCGAAGCGCTGGACCAGCACTGGAAGAATTACTACGCGGATCCGGGGCACGAGATGCGCAATGCGTTGGTGGAGGTGTATCACGGCTTTGCCGCTTCCGTCACCCGCCGTTTTGCCGCCCGTTTGCCCCGTAGCGTGGATCGCGGAGACTTGCTCACAGCAGGCCAGGTTGGGCTAATGAACGCGGTCGTGGGTTTCGATCCCGAGCGTGGCGTGCGATTCGAGTCCTACTGCGAGTTGCGCGTGAAAGGCGCTTTGTTGGATGAGTTGCGGACCCAGGACTGGTTGCCGCGACCTTGGCGGCAACGCATGGAACATCAAAAGCGTGCCATCGAGGCCCTGCGCGCTAGGGAAGTCCGTGAACCGACCAATGGGGAAGTGGCCGAGGAGATGGATCTCCCGATCGATCTCTACCACAAGTTGTTCGGCGTCGGTTTGCCGGGCACTCCCTCGGGCTCCGGTGGCCAACGCTCCGACGAGGACGTCATGGCCAGTTTGGAGGTGGTGCCCGACGAGAGCGCCGTCGACCCCGAGGAGGGCTTGACCCGGGCTGAACTCCTGTCCCTGGTCACCCAACGCCTCTCCGAGCAAGAGTACCGCATTCTCTACCTGCGCTACTGGGAAGGCCTTGCCATGCGCGAGATTGGGGAGATGACGGGCTTGTCTGAGTCTCGCATCTGCAAGATTCACACGCGCCTGATCGAGCGCTTGCAAGATCGGCTGAACGCGAATCTCGAGGACGAGTAGGTCCAGGGGCTTCTCGGGGGCAGGATTCGCCCCGGATGATTGATTTTCGGGGTGTTTTTGCAACTTCGGTGGATCTCTGGTTAAGAACAGGACGTCCTAACGGGATCCCCTGATCCCTCCACGCACCATCCCCATGTACCGAATCGGATCCCCGCGATTGATTTCGCGCTTTCTGCCCCTCGTGGCCCTCTCCCTGCCGGCCCTGGCCCAGGATTCCTCCAGCGCGTCGGCAGCGATCGCCGTGGGTGGAATGCCGGAAGCGGGCGCTCCCGCCGTGCTTTCCGTGGAAGACGAGCTCGAAGGCCCCAAGGTCGTCCAAGGCGAGAAACTCGACCCAGCTTCGGCCTATGGCCCGGGTTACGTGGAGAGCATGGAGGTGGTCATGGAGCGCGAACGCCTGAACCCGTCCCCGACGACGAACTTCAAGGTCCGCAACGGCGCCCAGGGTTCCTGGGCTGTTCCGTCGCGACGTAGCTCTTTCCACGCGCACTCGGGAGAGCACTACATCATCAACCGCTGGGGCGACACGCGCATGAGCATTGAGTTCGGCGAGAGCGTCGACTTCGAAGGTTCCTGGATCAGTGGCCACGCGGCGCCGACCCTGTGGGCTGATGGCGTTCGTTATCACGGCTACCGTGGCGACGAGTTGGTGGCCAGTGGTGAATGGCTCGACGAGTTGAGCGACCAGGGCGTATGGGTTCCCGCTGGCTTCGCAGGCGTGACGCGCATCGAAATCGAAGCTCGTGCGGTCTACCAGGGTTCTGGTTGGTTTGGTCTCGACGACCTGACTTACACCCGCGCGAATGAAGATCCTTCACAGTCCCCCGTGCGAGTGGTGGTGGACTTCGACGACCTGCCCTTCAATACCAAACTCAAAGGCAGCGGCTACGCTGGCTTGACCTGGCCTGCA
>JBLIMI010000458.1:0-3900 GCA_047638655.1 Minisyncoccia bacterium
GCCAGATTGGCGAGCTGTTGATTGATAGCGATGACAACTTGAAGACTCAGCTCTTGAATCTGCAGGCGCTCAAAGGCCTCAAGCTTGACTTCCTGTTCTCTCCGGAGGACATGGGGAAATTGCACGCGGACGTGTCCATGTGGACGAGTGAGAAGCCCCAGGACAAGGATGCCTGCTCTGAGTGTGCAGAGGCTGCACCCCAGGCCGGCCGAGTGCAGCTCAACCGAACGTCCAAGTCCAGCGACATGGGAGCTGAGCTCGACCGCATGCGTGACTTGCTTCGCAAGCGCCAGGCGGAACTGGCGCAATTGCAAGCCAAGCTTGAGGCCCTGCGTCAGCGCCAAAACTAGACTGTTCTAGCAACCCAAGTGGCTGCAAAAAAAGGCCCGCGTTAGTCGAAAGACTAGCGCGGGCCCTTTTTCGTGGAGCTACCGAAGTCTAGGGTTCAACTACTCTTTGAGGAACAAGTAGTAGAGCTGACCTTCGGTCTTGGTGCGACCCGCAATCCGCTCGGCGTCCGGCCCGACGCCGACGTACAAGTCCGTGCGTCCAGCGGTGCGAATGGCGCCGCCGGTGTCTTGGTCAAAGTAGAAGCGTTGGGTCAATGCACCATCGGTTTGCTCGCCAGGATTGGCCGTGACGAAGACCATGGCGCCGCGCGGGAAGAGCGTTTTGTCCGTGGCGGCCGAGCGCCCGGGCGTGACTTCAACATCCAGGCTGCCATGGGGATTGCCAGAGATGCCCGTGAAGAAGACATAGGTCTGATTGCGGTTGAGGTATTCCTGCAATTGGCTCTCTGAAACGGTCGCGGCCCAGTCGCGAATCGCATTCAAACCAGCCGTGCCCTTGGTGAGCTGACCGTCGGCGATCAGCTCTTTTCCAAGGGAGGTATAGGGTCGACCATTCTTGCCAGCGTAGCCCAAGCGGTACATCTCTCCAGTCGGGAGTTCGATGAAGGCCGATCCGTTTACGTGGGCCAGGTAGGCGTCGATGGGATCGCGCAGCCAAACCAATTCAAGGCCCTTGTTGCGTAGCAAGCCGCCAGCTTCGATGGCACCCCGGGAGGGGTACGAATCGAACATGCCATGGGCGGTCTTCCAACCCTTGATCGAGCCATCCTTGCGCTTGACCAGGTCTGGCGGCAGCGCATAGAGGGGATAGCGAAATTCAGGGCTCTCGTTGAGGCTGCCGGAAAGAATCGGCGTGCAGTACCCAGTGAAAAGGACCCCGCCGCCGCGTCCATCCCAGCCCGCGCTCTTGTAGATGGTGAATTCTCGCTCCAAGGCGCCTTGGAAGTCGTTGGGGCCGTAGGTCTCGGCCAGGATTTCGCGAAAGCGTTCCAGGGAGGCGATCGCACGCTCGCGCGTGATGCCCGCCTGGGGAAAGAATTGGCGTGCATGTTCGCGCCGAGTCCATTGAAGCGAAAGCTCCAGGGCCGGCAGAATTTCATCGCGCTCCTTCCACTGCATGGAGAAGTCAGGCATCTCATCCTCGGGCCCCAGGGCGATCAGAGGATTGATTCCGTCAGACAGCTCCTTGGCGTAGTCGGGGGTGAGGTTGCAGGCGCTGAGGGCGAAGGTGAGTGACACAAGTTGTAAGAGCGCGCGTTTCATTCCCGGAGCATAGCAATCCGTTGAATAAGGACCTACTCGACTTCGCCCTCTTCATCGTGGGCGCGTCAGATTCATCGAGTCGGCTCAGCGGACTGCTGGGTTCATTCTTCGCGCGCCCCACCGGAACTCGCCGCGTCTTCAGCAACTAGGCATTCAGGCTAAACGCGGCCAAGCGCTCCTTGCGCTCTGCTGCGAAGCGGGCAATCCCCTGCCAGAGGGCTTCCGCATCGATTTGAGCCTCGCGCTTGATCTCATCGACGCTTCCGCCGGTGCGCCAGCGGTCGTCCCAATCGGGCGTAAGTGCATAGTCCTGCGAGACACGATTGGGGAACCATTCGGCCATCGCAGCACGTGAGGCGTTGGAAATCACGGTGGAGTCGAGCCAGTCCTCGCGGCTGAGGATTGAATTTTTGTACTCGTCGCTCTGCACCTGGAAGAGCTCGTAGGAAACCACCTGAACGAGCTTCACGTTGGGACCTTCGCCAGCCAGGAGACGCGGCAGGATCTCGTAAATGGAGTCCGTAGTGCTGGTGCCCTGGATGATCAGGGTGCCCTCCACCGGTCGTGCGGGGTCGTGGGGCTTGATCACATAGGCGCCCTTGGCTGCATCCATGTGGGAGGCAACTCCCAGAGCGACTCGGTCCGGAATCGTGACTGCCGGGCGCGTCAGGTGTAGAGCGATGATGGGCTGCGGCGAGCGCAGGGCTGCAGCGAGCGCGGGTGCTACCTCGTTGTGCTCCCAGGGGTGCAGGTTGATCACGTGGCCGCGGGGGAAGAGCTGGGTCACTGCCGGCGCAAAAATGCCAAAGTGCGTGCGGCTGTCCTCGGCGGTCTCCGGCCCCGAGTGGCCCACGACCCAGATCACCTTGCCCACCTTGAGCGGGCAGTCTTGGGCCAGCTGACTGAAGAGCCGCATCATCCCGTACTTAAGGTAGGAAAAGGAGCCGTAGGTCGAGCAGGCACTCCAATAGCCGATGAACTCGTGCTCGGGATCGTCCGACATGTTGACCGTCGCGGCTCCTACCGAGAGCCCGGCGTTGGTGAACTCGGTGATCTGCTGGGGCAAGAGGCTACCTTCCAGGTTGGTGTTGCGCTCGTACCAGCCAAAGCCCTTGCTGTCGCCGAAGTCCTTGGCGAAGCCTGAGATGTTGGTGGAGTCCGCCAGGTCAGCCGAGCAAGCGAGCACCAGCGGGCGGCCCATGTCGGCGCGTGCCTTGGCGTTGATCCAGGCTCCGAAGGCCGCGAAGCCTGCGCGGTTGGGGGACTTTTTGCCAGGCTCAACGAAGAGCTCAGCGGGCAGCTTGTCCGCGGCGAGCCAATCGGTGTTTTGAGCCAAGTTGATCTCGCTCCCAAGACGGAAGCCGTCGGGCTTGCTCGGGACGCTCTCACCCATGGCCAGGAGAGTGTCGGTCAGGTATTCAAGCAGCGCCTCGTCCTCACGCAGCACACCAAACACCGTGTCGAGCCAGCCCTTCGTCTGCACGCGGCAAGCTTCTTCGCCAGTATCCGTGGTGTCGCCGTGGCCTTCGAAGCTGACCCCATATTTGTCCTGGAAGTCCGAACGGCACTTCCAAAACAGCTCGGAATTGCGCTTGTGCGCCGCGCCGTGGGAGGCCGCGTCGTACTTGTAGTAGCCGCGACCCTTGCGCGTCTTGAACCAGACCATCCCTGGCCGCCCATCGGTATCCTCAGGATGCGCTATCTCGAGCATGGCGCGCGCCACTTGCTCGTAGTCGTGTCCGTCCTCGGCGCCTGCCACACGCCAACCATGGGATTCGTACCAGAGCCTGGGATCGCCGTGCACCACTTCGCTGTTGGCAAAGCTATCGATGCCGTGATCGTTCCAATCGAACATGACCGTCAAGTTGTCGAGACCCAGACCGAAGGCGCTGTTTTTGGACTCATGATGCGCGCCGGCCGTGTGCCCGCCTTCGCCCTCCACGGCAAAGACCTTCACTTCGCTTGCGCCAGCATGTTTAAGCGCAAGAGCTTCGCCTACGGCGGCGGGCATGCCATGTCCCGAGGGCCCGGTGTTGAACTTGAAGAAAAGTGTCTTGCCATCCATTTCGGCGTGGCCGGGCAATTTGCCGTTGTGGCGCAGGAAGAGCAGGTCCTCGGGATAGACCGCACGTTCGCTGGCCCGCGGGAAATCAAAGCGCGTGTCGCCGGTCTTCTGGAAGCGGATACGCATGGCCTCGTTGTAGACCGCCAGCATGGCGAAGACCACAGGACAGCTGTGCCCAGCCACAAGTACGAAGCGATCGCCAAAGGCCTTCTCGGGATGGAA
>JBLIMI010000459.1:0-3896 GCA_047638655.1 Minisyncoccia bacterium
GGCGTTGGCGAAGGAGCTGCATTGGGAGGAGGGAGTGGAGTTGCTCAAGAATCACTCATCCTTGCCAAGGGACAACCGGGGATCCCGATTCGCCTTGAATGCCAACCGTGAACCCGTTGTGCGACCCGACTTGACGTCGATTTCCAAAGAACTGCAGAGTGAAGTAACGCGCGCGTCTCATGCAAACCTCAAGCGGCTAAAGGAATTGATTGGGTCCAACCCCGATCTGATCTTCTCCACATCGACCGATGATGAACTCGCCATCGAGGCCTGTAGTCACGTCGGGACCCGCGACATCATTCGGTATCACCTGGACCATGGGGCTCCATTGTCCCTACCCACGGCGGTTTCCCTGGGGGATCGGGAGATGATCCGCTTCCTCCTCAAATGGGATCCCACTCTCGTCCACGAACGGGGTGCCCACGATTTCCCGGTCATGTGGTATGTCGTGATGGGTGGCGGAGGTGCGGAATTGGCCGAGCTGCTGTTGGAGCATGGGGTCTCCGTTGATCAGCAGAGCAAGGGCGCAACCGCATTGCACTGGTGCGTGATGCGCAAGGATCTCGATTTCGCCCATTGGCTGATCGAGAACGGAGCTGATGTCGAGGCGATCGCTTACAACTGGACTCGCGATGGTCAGACGCCGCTGCAGCTGGCCCTGGCCAAGGATGCGGACAAGTTCGTGGCGCTCTTGAAGCAGGCGGGGGCCTCGCGCTAGCCCTGCGCTATCTGTGGCCCAGGCTCCGAGTCCCTGGCGAGCATTCATCTCTGAGTTTCGCGGGGCAGTGAGCATCTCCTTCTGCTGGGCTTCGGGGTAGGATATTGGGCAACATCCTCCCCGAGACGCGGCTTCAGAACCTCCCCCGAGGAATCTGGGCGGCTCTCCTGAATGAAGTTCCTGACGGTGTACCGCGCCCATGTCCGAACCCAGTCGAGTCTCACGCCCCAAAACACTTCTGATCGCGGTCCTGCTCGGCGCTTTCATAGGAAGCGTTCAGAGCTTGTTCCGTGCATTCACCCTAGTCTCAATGGTCTTCGGGGAGAGCGGTGGAACATCAGAGGGGCACTCCAGTTGGATTGTTTTCAGTCAGACCGAGACGGAGCTGCCCTCAGCGATGCTCATGGGTGCCATTGGAGGGCTTTGGGCCTGGGCTTGGATTTGCCGTTTCCGAGGAAGTTGGTTGCTCGCCTTGGCTGGCGCTGGGGTCGCGATGGCCTGGATTGGTTCCGGGGGTGGAAATTTGCCCGCCCTCAGTCAATCGAATGATCTGGCGGGCCCCGAGTCTCCCGGCGGAAGTTTGGTGCTCGGTGTGACCGCTCTCTTGTCCGTGCTACTGGTCCTGACCATGGAGTTGATTGGCCGTAGCTCCGCCGAAGCGGCAAAGACACGGCTTGCGTTATCACTGATGCTGTTCGGTGCGACTGCCTGGATTCCTTACTACGTGCGACAGACCATTGTGGAGTCGACACCCTTCATGCAGGTGGAAGAGGTCCGCCGCGAAGTGATTCTCGAAGCGGGGGCCTGGGAAGTGTTGGAATCCCACCCCAAGCAAGCGCCCTACGTGGGGATCCTGATGCCGTCCAGTGATTACCGCGTGGATGCTGGAGAGTTGCCTTCACTGATCATGGCACCCCCGTGTGCGATCTCATTCGAAGTCACGGAGGAGGATGGGCCTGTCTTGCTCGAAATCGCCGCCGGGATCGATGAGTCAGTCAACTGGGCCACCAAGCGCAAGAAGCGAGAGAATGTGCTCGGAATCAAGGCCTTCGGTTTTGAGATCGAGGTCAATGGCAAGTCGGTCTTTACCAGGGAGGATCCCTGGGAGGCCACCGGAGGCAAGAAAGCCGTTCGCGGCAAGCGCTTCTGGACGCGGCCTGAGAATCTTGATGACTTCAAATTGAAGCCCGGTGACAAGGTCGTGCTGCGGACCAAACTGATCGGTGTGTCCGACAAGGTCGCCCGCAAAGGGAAGCCCCAGATGATTGGTTTTGGGAATGTGCTTCTCAAACGCCATTTGGAGTACAAGCGCCACCTCTCGAGCCCAGAGGCTCCCAGTATTGTGTTGATCGTGCAGGACACGCTGCGCGCGGACCGTTGCTCTACCTACGGTTATGAGCGCGTGACGACACCCGCGTTGAGCAAACTGGCAGAGCGCGGAATCATGTTCTCGGAAGCCCACTCGGCCGCCAGTTGGACCTGGCCATCGACAGCTTCCATCTTGACCGGGATGCTACCGGACAGCCATGGCGTGACGGACGACAGTAGCTGTTACTTGGTGAGCAAAAACGAGACCTTGGCCGAGGTTCTTCAACAGCGCGGATACACGACAGGTGCCTTCGCGTGCAACCCATTGATCAGCGAAGAGAAGAACTTCAATCAGGGCTTTGAGTACTTCTCTCAGACAGGCCACAAGTTCATCAAGACTCCTCAGATCATCGAACCGATCGAGGAGTGGTTGACACAGAACGGCCACATGCGCTTCTTTCTGTACTTGCATCTCGTGGATCCTCACATGCCCCACGTTCCTTCAGCAGAGGATGAGAAGCGATTGGCCAACGCGGTTCCGGATGGCTTTGGAACAGAGCAGGAGGTCCACAAGCGTTACAAAGGAAAGGCCCTCAAAGGAGGTGGACTGGATGAGAGTGGAAAGCTACAGCCGGCAGAATTTCCGGCCGGTCACATCGAGTACATGTCGAGCATGTACGACGCTTCGGTGGCCACCGGGGACCAATACCTGGCAGAAATCATGCGCATCCTCGAGGAATTGGGTCTCGATGAGAACACGGTGGTGGCTTTCACCAGTGACCACGGCGAGGCTTGGATGGAACACGGCGGTTTGACCCACGGGCAATCGATTCACCGCGAACTCGTTGCCGTTCCGTTGGTGATGGCGGGCCCGGGGCTTCCCAAAGGTGTCGTCTGTGAAACGCCCCTCTCCAATCGACACATCGCGTCCACCCTCGCGACCATTGGTGGTGCTGAGCTCAGCCGGGTGGCGGACTCTGTGCTGTTGACCGACGTGCAGACGATTCCTGCGCGGCCCGTTTTCTTTTCAACGACCCACGGAACGTGGAACCAGCGCCAGGGCCGACAGCCCATTTACGGTGTGCGTGAGGGCAAGTGGGTGTTGCACTTTGCGCCGCAAGGCGGCGACTACGGTGTGTCTCGAACTCAATCACCTGCGGAAGGGATGTTCCGTCTGTACGACACCTCGGTTGACTTGGAGGAGCACAACGACGTCTCCAAAGAGTTTCCCGAGATCGCGGAGCGTCTCAAAGGGGTAGCCATGGACAAGCTGGCGGAGCAGTTGAAGGCGATGGAGGGCCGACTTGAAATCGGTGGTGGCGCGGAGACCATGCGCATGTTGGATGGCATAGGCTACAACGTGGGGCGCGTGCCCGATGAAGCGCATGAAGCCGATGAAGAGGGCTCCGAGTGATTCGGAATTCGACTCTCAGGGGCAAAACCCAACCGAGAGTCCGTCGGATAAATTGAACAGGTTGGGGCTGGCTGGATCGCGATACCAGTACTGGAAGTTGCGCACGGTCCCTGGCTGAAATTCGCCGGTAGGAAATTGGAGTGCGCGTGAATTGGTTCCGCTGGAGTCCGCAGTGGAGGGTGGGTCCATGCGGGTTAGTGCCCCACCCACGCAGCGCAGGCCATCTCCGAAGGGCACTTGTGCTTTGAGCGCGCTGTAGAAGTAGAGCCCCACTTTTCCAGGCAACACCCCAGAAACGGTCAAAGTGAAGTCTTGATCGGCAACGCTCACGGGCCCGCTGGATCCAATGCTCGCCGCCGTTCCCCCGCTGTTGAGGGTGCTTGTGCAATAGTTGGTCGTGGAGCAGTCAATAGGCACGATTTTGTAGACCTCGCATGGCGCGTTGCCGCAGATGTA
>JBLIMI010000460.1:0-3889 GCA_047638655.1 Minisyncoccia bacterium
AAGTGCACAACTTGGTGGAGCTCGAGGATTACATCGCGGGTGTCGTGCCTTCGGAGCTCGTGCTGTGGTCCGCAGAGGAGGAAGAGATCGCCGCCCAAGCCATCGCCGCACGCACGTATGCCCTGCGCTCCATGGTCGAACGCAGCCGGGGCACCCCTTCCGCATTTCTGTGGGACGACACCCGTGACCAGGTGTACATCGGCGTCTTCCAATCGGGCAACTCCAGCGCCGCCCGTCGAGTTCACGAACGGTACCTGCGTGGCCTCGATCGAGGCCGCAGCCGGGTGGTCGTGGATGAGCACGGACAGCTCTACGACGTACGCTTTCACGCTTCCTGTGGAGGAGTCACCTGTTCGCCCGCCGAAGCTTTCCCGCGCGAGAGTGTCTTGCACCATGCGCCCGTACCGTGCGAGCCCTGTCGCAGCCTCGGCGAAGAAGAACGCACCTGGGCCGTAAGCGATGCGCGGCGGCGCCAGGTGCATTGGACCTGGACCGCCGATGCCTCCAGCCTGGCCCAACTCGCGGCCAAGACAGGAATCGGTGGCCGCACGATCGCTTTGGGCTCGCCGCACAAAGATCAAAACGAACGCTGGCAAAGCCTCGAACTCCAAGGCGACAGCAGTCGTGCGCGCATCTCCATCGAAATGCTGCGACGCGAACTCGACCCCGCCCTACTGAAGAGCGGGTTGATTTTGCGCACCTGGCCCGCGGCGGGAACGGAAATCACCTCCGGCGTATTCTTTGAGGGGCTCGGCCGCGGCCATGGGGCTGGCCTGTGTCAAATTGGCTCCCACGCTTTCGCCAGCCGAGGCTGGAGCGCGCGACAAATTCTTGCCCACTACCTGCCCGGTGCTCGATTGGCTTCGATCGCCGACAACGCGACTGCCGACCCACTGTGAACTCCCCATTCTCGTTTAAGCCGGGCACGCGCTGCGCGACCAGCAAAGCTCGCACGGGCACCTTCCACACTCCCCACGGCCCGGTCCAAACCCCGGCTTTCATGCCCGTGGGCACGCGAGCAACGGTCAAAGCCGTACAGCCCCGTGACCTGCTGGAAACGGGCTCGCAGATGATCCTGGCCAACACGTATCACCTGCACCTGCGGCCCGGTGAAAGCGTGGTCAAGGAGCTCGGTGGCCTGCATGGAATGATGGCCTGGGATGGGCCCATCCTCACCGATTCGGGGGGGTATCAAGTCTTTAGCATGGGAGACATCAACCGCATCGACGACGACGGGGTTTCCTTCAAGTCCATCGTAGACGGCAGCGCCGTGCGCTTCACTCCGGAACGGGTGGTGGACATTCAGCGCGACCTAGGTGCCGATGTGGCCATGGCGTTTGACCAGTGCCCCGCCATCCCAACGGATCGAGCAGCGGTGATCCAAGCCACGGATCGCACCCACCGCTGGCTGGACCGCTGCGTCCGCCGCTACCGAGAAAATGGCGGAGAAGAAACCGGCCAAGCCCTGTTCGGAATCGTTCAAGGCGGCAGCTTCGAAGACCTGCGGCGCAGTTCGGTGTCCGCCATTTGCGAACACGACCTGGTGGGCTACGCCATCGGCGGCGTGTCCGTGGGCGAGGATCCGGACTTGATTCGCAGCACGGTCGAACTGGCTGCGCCCCTGCTACCGGAAGACAAGCCTCGCTACTTGATGGGAGTGGGCACCCCGCGGGACTTTTTCGATGCGATCGCCAGCGGCATCGATCTCTTCGATTGCGTCACCCCCACGCGGCACGCTCGCAACCACACCGTTTATACCAGCCGCGGGCGACTCAACATCCGCAACCGTGGATTCCAGACCGACCGCGGCACTTTGGATCCCGAGTGCGATTGCACCGCATGCACGCAATTTAGCCTGGGTGCCCTGCGGCACCTCTGCACCACCGGCGAGATGCTCGGGGGCATGCTGCTCTCGATTCACAACCTGCGCTTCTTCCACCGGACACTGGAGCGCATTCGAAGCGCCATCGAGGACGGCAGCTTTGAAGACTTACGGGCGCAGGTCGTGGAGCTTTACTCCAGGCGCATGGCACCAGAAGACCTCGAGAGTCACTTGCGCTTGTAGTCCGGACAGGTGTGAGCATTGGGACGCTCACGCCGATTGCAGGTGTTGGGATGGTTGTACTTGCACCCATCACAAAGGAACTCTCCGCCGCTGAGAGCGAAGAGTTTGCGGAAGAACATCTTGAGCTGGTGAAACATCCTTAGGCCACGCTGCTCGAGCAGAAGCACTGCGAACGCAGCCGCTCGTTGGCTGGCGCTGCGGTGCCAATCTTGACACCGCGGGTGACTCTCACGAGTCGCCGTAGTTGGCCATCTTCGAACTGT
Organism: Minisyncoccia bacterium; assembly: GCA_047638655.1. Classification (GTDB taxonomy): domain Bacteria; phylum Planctomycetota; class UBA1135; order UBA1135; genus JABACD01. The sequence goes on from JBLIMI010000460.1 coordinate 2,329, forward strand.
TCCGTCAGCAAGTGAGAGGGAGCTGACGGCATACCGTTGATATATCTGGTGCGGATGGTCATGAATCATGGGGCCGAACCCTCGACTCATTGCGGCGACTAACGACGTCGAGCGCTAATGACTTCGATGCGATCGATGTCGATCAGAGGGTATCCGCCAGTGGTGACCATAGCTGACCGCACGGGCACTCCCTTGATCCCAATCTCGAAGCCCTCGTAGAGCTCGAGCTCGTAGCGGCCACTGCTGCATTGCACCTTGGCGAGGAAGTCAGCGCCCCAGCGAACGAGGTAGGAAACCTCACCATCTTTCACCTGGCGTTCAATCCAGCCACGGGTCTGAAAACGTCCCCAGAGGGGGTCATTGCTCCGTTCGCCTCGTTCTGCCTCTCCGCGCAAGCCCGCCAATTGTTCCTCACGCTGCAGCTTGGAATTGGCGATGTCGGCACGAATGGCGGCCAGTTCGCGGTGAGCTTCGAGGCGTTCGATACGCTGATCGATCAGGTGCCGCGTGGGCGCATCGGGCCCAAGTGCGAGCACGTTTTGGTACCCGGTCAGGAGCCCGTTGTAGTCTGGTGTCGAGGTTCCCGACAGGGCGATGTCCATGGACCGATCCGCCGCGGCCAACTCGGAAAAGACACTGCGCGTCCCACCGGCGAACTGAGCCCCAGCCGATTGGCTCGCGCTTGAGTGCGGAGCACCTGCTTCCAGGGCTCCCGACTTCGATCCACCAATCACGGGCTGCGTGGTCACCACCGTCTTGGGTTGGGTCTTCAAGACATCTTGCACTGCCTCATCCCACAGCGCCTTGGGATTGGCACCTGCGGCCGTGGCTCGAGTCTCCGCGGCCAACACATAGGCCAGGGTGTCCGGGGGCGAGTAGACTTGCACCCAGTCCTCGCTCATGGGCTTGGTCGGATCGAGCCGTTGAATGAAACGCAAGCGATCCCCACGGTCGAGTTGTCCCAAGGGGTAGGAATCTTGGCTGCGGGGCAAAGGGCGCATGTTGACGTAGCTTCCGGCGACCTCCACCCATCCGGGGCGTTGGGACTGCTGGAGGTACTTGCCGTACACCCAAATTTTCACGCCGCCCGGGGCTCCCACCTTCAGGTAAGGGCTGCCTGCTCGGGAGGTGTAGACCGCAAGCGGAGTACCGCCAGCCGCCAACAACACCTCGCGACCTTTGGAGTCGGGGAGGTTCATCAAGCGCGCGCCCGTAGCCCCCGCCAGGACGTAGCGCTCCGGGGTGCGCTCGCCAGTCGTCTGGGTCAGGCTTGGCCCGGGCCCCGGCACGCCGGCTTGGGAGGTGCTGGCAAGCACCCCCGGCAGCAACACCCCACAAAGGAGCAGACGCCCCATCAGTCCTTCTCCTCGACGGGCCTGGTTTTGCCCATGCTGAGTTCCGTACTCGAGGTTCGATCCTGATTCGTTGCGTAGAATTCTGCCCATCGCTTCAATCCGCTTGCTGTTGAGGTTGGCCTTGGCCGGTTGGGAAAGGAACAATCCCTGTGATCAGAATTTCCTCCGGCGCAACCTCGATCCTAGCGGAGCGAGAGGCCCCATTC
>JBLIMI010000461.1:0-3886 GCA_047638655.1 Minisyncoccia bacterium
AAGGCGAAGTCACTGAGTTAGCTTCTTGGGCATGATGCCCTTGCCGACCCACTGAATGGAGTGGTACACAGCGTCATGAATGCGCCGTTCTTGGATGGGGGAGGAGAGCATGCGAACCGTTGCCAGGATGGGAATGGCACGGTCAACGGAGTTCAGCGCGGCGTCAAACTCTTCGAAGGCGACCACAACGGTCTTGATGGCGTGGGCCACCACAATGGGCCGAACCAGTGGGTCGTTGAGGCACAGATCTTCAAGGGCTTCCTGAAGCTCGCGGCGGGTGCTCGAGTCGCCGAGTAAGCCGAGGGTGCCGGCCATGGCACGCTCACTGTCCTGAGCCGCGACAGCGGTCAGAACGGCTTGCACATCCATGGTTTCTGCACTGGGTGTCGGCCATTCATCAACGGGCAGATCCATGGCACGACCTGAGTGCACAAAGCCCATGGCCTGCACAAGGAAGTGCACGGCGAGTTTGTGATCGAAGCGTTGGACCGCATTGCGTACGGCGCTAGCAAAAGTCAGACGGTGGGATGCCCAGAGCCAGGTCTCGGCCACTCTTGGATTCGTATCGAGGGCGAGGTTGAAGCGCAGTAGGCGCTGTGCGGCTGCAGCGACAAGAGCGGAGGCGATCTGCTCCAAACTAGCACCGCCCTCAAGGGCTTGCGTCAGGCTATCCAGCGCTTCGTTGGTGCTGCCGTGAAGAGCCGCATCCCGGACACGATCAGCGAGGGGTTGGGTTACTTCACTCGCTCCTTCACGTGTGGCTCTCCAATTTGGTCCTTGGGCGGCTTGAAAGGCCTGGAAACGTTCCTTGTAACCCTTCATGTAAGGCAAGGTGTCCTCGCGCGTGCTGTTGCAGACGGAGAAGAGCAGTCCTTCGTAGAGTTCCTCCGCTTCTGCGTCGCCCGCGACGGAGAGCAGTTCTTGCAGCTTGATGAAGTAGATGAGCGGATGCCCAAAGCTCAGGAAGTGGTCAGAGAGGACCGCGAACATCCATGTGTCGATTTCTTGTCGGGTACGTCCCGCATCAAAGGCTCCCCGTAGGATTCCGAGGGCTCGACTGACTTCTTCGCCTTCCACGGCGGCGCGCAGGGAGTCCAGGTCTTCGCCACCAATCGGTGCCGGGCGCTCGCGGCGCGGGCGAAGGCGGTTGGCCTCCCCGCACATGTCCACAGCCGGTGCTATGGCGTACATGGCGTCGAGCCCCTGATAGCGATTGAGAAAACGAGCCCCATCTGCCGCGACGGGGGTGGCGTGCGTCGTTCCATACTCCGCGTGACGTGCGTCGTACAGCGCGACACGAATGAGCAGTTGCTCGGGGCGATACCCAGCCTGCAGTAAGCGCACACCGTCACGGGCCGAGCGCGCGACCTGATGCTTTCGTAACCCAACTTCAAAACTATCAAGTAAGTCGGGCCAGGTTTCTGACGGGTCGGGTTGAGCCAAATCGACCTCAACCAGCCCATCCCGCACTCGAACGGGGTAAGACCTCACACCCTCTTCTCCGAGCGTGCATGCGCCGCTGCGCACATTGAATTTCCAGTTGTGCCATGAACAGGTCAGCGCCGTTCCTTTCAAGTCACCAGAGTTGAGTGGGTAGCCTTCGTGCGGGCAGCGGTTGTCCAGTGCGGAAAATTCGCCGTCATCCGTCTTGCAGATGACGAGCACTTCCCCGTCTTTCTTCCAGACGGACATGGTGCCCGGTTCGATGCTGTCGGCGCTGACGGTGGGTTGCCAATCCGCGGCAACGCTGGTGGTGGAGTCTGTCATGGTCGTTTTGTGGCGTTGCCGATGGGGACATCAAGGCCACGTCATTCTAAGTTCGCGATCGGAGAATGCTCGACGATTCGCATGAGCTCTGTGGCCAGATTGGGGCCGTTCCTGTCTGCGCCCCTCCACTAACCGCAGGAAAGCCACTTGGGGTTTCATTTTCACTCAACCTGATCGTTGAGAGCACCGCTTTCGCTGGTGGACAGCGCCATTCCCGTATATCGTGCTCCCCCCAAACACCTCTATTACAAGTCATGCACGACACCCCGCATCGTTCTGCGTTCCTTCTTACCCTCCCGTTCTTGCTCTTGATGCCCTCTGTCACCGCTTGCGCGGGGACAACTTCGGCTGCGATTGCCGTGCCTGGAGTCGAAGAGACTCTCCTGCTTCAAGAGCCGACGCTGTCAAAGAATCACATCGTCTTTCGGCATGCCGAAGACCTCTGGATTGTTGAGCGCTCGGGAGGCGACGCGAGACGGCTCACGAGTAGCGTGGGCCGTGAGTCCGCTCCTCAGCTGAGTCCTGATGGAAACTGGGTCGCCTTCAGTGGACAGTACGAGGGGAACACCGACGTCTACGTGATTTCCATCGACGGGGGAGCACCGAAGCGCTTGACCTGGCATCCAAGCTCGGACTATGTGCTCGACTGGAGTCCTGATGGAACGGAAGTCGTCTTCCGAAGCTCACGCTTCTCGACGACCCGTACCTCGCAGGCCTATCGAGTCGACCTGGAAGGCGGAACACCGACCAGTTACTCCTTGCCCAAGATTCATCACGCTTCCCTGGACGAGGATGGGTCGCACTTTGCCTACACGCCTATCGCTGATGCCTTCGATACCTGGAAGCGTTACCGCGGGGGACGCCTGGCGACCATTTGGATTTTTGACCGCGCGACCAACGAGGTTGAGGTGGTGCCCCATGGTTTGGCCAACGAGACTTTTCCCGGTTGGCTTGGCAAGGACGTGTACTTCGCGTCTGACCGTGATGGAGTCATGAACCTTTTCCGTTTCACTCCTGGTGATGAGGATGTGGAGCAGTTGACAGAGTTCAAGGAGTTCCACATCCGCAGCATGGACGCGGGCCAAGGAGCCGTCGTCTTTGAACAAGCGGGCGCCCTGCACCTCTACGACCCCGCCAAGGGCGGCGTTGAGCGTCTCAGTATCCGCGCGCGGACGGATGGGCTCGCTGCAGCACCCCGTTGGCAATCGGTCAGTGGGCACGTTCGCGGAGCTAGTTTGGCACCAAACGGAAAGCGCGTTGTCTTTGAGGCTCGGGGCGAAATCATCACGGTCCCCAAGGAACACGGCGATGCTCGCAACCTGACCAACACCCCTGGCGTGCACGACCGTTCGCCGGCTTGGTCGCCCGATGGCGAGCAAATCGCGTGGCTTAGCGACGCTGGTGGAGAGTATCGAATGCTCGTTCAAGATCGTCTTGGCCGTGAAGAGCCCAAGGCTTACGACCTTGGTGGCATGGGGTTCTATTACTCCCCTCAGTGGAGTCCTGATGGAGAGCACATCTTGTTCGTGGACAAGAGCAACCGCCTGGCCTACTTGACCCTCGAGGACGGGACAGTGACGGAGGTGGCTTCAGTGCAAGGGTCTTTGGGCGTTGTGTACCCCACCGCAGTCTGGTCGCCGGACTCGGAGTGGATTGCTTTTGAGAATCGCAACACGCGTACCCTCTATGATCATGTCGCTCTGTTTGAATTGGCCACCGGCCAGGTGACTTCGGTCACCGATGACTTTGGTGCTTCCACAAGCCCTGCGTTCTCCGGTGACGGAAAACACCTCTTCTTTGCTGCGTCCGTCAATCGTGGTCCTTCCTTCATGGGACTGAACATGACGACCTCAGCTACGCGCAACTGGGACAGCAGCCTGTATGTGGCGGTGCTGCAGAAGGACGGTGAAAACCCGCTCTTCCCCAAGAGCGACGATGGCGTCGACGACGATGATGATGACAAGAAGAAGGGCAAGAAAGGAAAGAAGGGCGAGCAAGAGGATGACGACGATGCAGAGGACTCCGACGAGGAGTCCGATGCTGATGACGACGACCAGGAAGCTGAAGATGAAGATGACGGTGATGGTGACGCCGAGGATGAGGAGGAAGACAGCACTCC
>JBLIMI010000462.1:0-3882 GCA_047638655.1 Minisyncoccia bacterium
AACTCGCGAGCCAATTCCAAGCTCGCCGTGAGGGCTGAAAAGTGATCCCCGCGACTGGCGTTGCTGTTGAATGATCCGAAGGAGTAATCAAACACCGAGTAACGCAGCCCCATGGTCAGGAACAAGGGATCAAAAGCGAACAGCTCGTCCTGCACGAACACGCCAGCCCGGCCGTACTGCGCGTCTGGCGCGAAATTGCCTGCGACCTGACTCGTCCCGCCGCCATCCGTCTGCTCCCGATAACTATTGACGTCGTCGTGGGCCAGATCCACGCCCCAAGTCAACAAGTGGTCACTGCCCAGACCCGCTTGCCAGTCCATCCCGATCCCTACGGTCTGGGTTTCGTCGCGACTGAACGTCGAGCTCGATCCGTCCCCAGCCGTGATGTCCCGCTCCTCGTCGTAGGTGTTCATGCTGAGGCGAATCTGCATCAAGTCCGCCAGTTCTCCGGAGCGCTCATCGGTGTAGCTGAGCACGTACCCCCTGCGATCTTGAAGGGAGTAACGGTAGTCCTGGTTGGAGGAAACCGTTTGGCCGAAGCCCACGTTCATGCGATCGGTACGCGGCACGTTGAAGTCCCGGTTGACACGTGCCGTCAAGCGCAACGTTTCGCGCTTGCCCATGGCGTACTCGTAAGCCCCAAAGAGCGATTGACTGTTGTATCCCGTGTTGGGCACGACTTCATTGCCGCCCGCCTTGTAGTCCTCGTAGTCGAAGCCACTGGCAACGGCCATGAGTCCATGATCCTGGTAAGCGGTGCCCAATCCAAGGCTCACGCGCGGGCTGCCAAGGGAGCTGTCGTAGGTCCCGCGAAAGGCACCATCCCACATTTTGAGGGGCTCCTCGGCCGTCCGTGAAGCCGGCAGGCGATGGCGGGTCCAGATCAAGATCACACCGCCGATGGCATCCGAACCGTACAGCACCGACGCCGGGCCGCGCAGGATCTCAACCTTGTCCACGATTTCGGGATCGATGCCAGCCAAACTTTGGTTGGGGCCCAAGCGTGTCGTGGAGTCATTCAAGCGCACGCCGTCGACCACGATCAAGATGCGCCCGCCGAGCAAGCCGCGCAGCACGGGCGCTCCTCCACCCAGGTTCGACTCTTGAATCGCGGCGCCTGTGGCCTTGGCCAAGGCCCGAGGCAAGGAACGCTCTCCGGTTTCCCTCAACCTCTCGCCGTCCACCACCGTTCGCCTAGCGGTCGTCGATGTCACCGTGGCCGCAGAACGCGGCGCGGTGATGACGGTCTCATCGAGTTGGATGCCCTGGGCCAGGGCGAGGAGCAAGATCTGCAGCATGGGCTTGTTGGAGGATTCCTGGAACTCACCCAATGTAGGCGCCGCGGACCCCTGCGGCGACCCCTTCCTGGGCTGGCTCCCCTCTTATGCACGCAAAAGAGACACCGGCCATGCAAAAAAACACCCGCCGGTGTCCTGGGACTCCTGACGGGCGTTGAATGGAGCGGCTGAACGGATTTGAACCGTCGACATCAACCTTGGCAAGGTTGCGCTCTACCACTGAGCTACAGCCGCATTCCCTCTCGGGGTGGGGAAGCATATCCCCTTGGGGCAGAAAGGCAAGTGCCAGGAGCACTCATTCTCAGGAGGGCTTCAACTGCTCTCCCATGAACTGACCCGCCGCATCGACCGCTCTCGGGAGATCCAGCCCGAGAAGCAGTTGGGCCGCCAAAAAGCTGGCGAACCGGCATCCGGACCCTCGCATGGAGGCTCCCTGCAAGCGTGGACGGGGAAAGGTCTGGGTCTTGCCAGCGGGCTCAACCAGGAGATCACAGATGGGATCCTCCAAACCGTGACCCCCTTTGACGACAACGGCGGCGGCCCCCTGCTCGACCAATCGGCTCGCAGCGAGTCCCCGTGCTTGCTGATCCTCGAGCAACGAAGAAAGGGATACTCCCCCCAATTCGGCCAATTCAGGCAAGTTGGGGGTCCAAATCAGGCCCAATGGAGCCAGCACCTCGAGCATCTCAGGAACGTCCTCGAGGAGTTGAAAGCGAGTGCCGCTGGAGGAGGCCAAAACCGGGTCGAGCACCGCGGGCGTCCCGGCCGGCAACTCCTGATGCACTCGCGCAAACGCCCGACAAGCATCCAATCCCGGCAAGAGACCGATCTTGAGAGCGCCGACACCCTTCCGAATCTGCACGCGGGCTTCCTCTTCCCAATCCCCAGGGCTCACTTTTCCGAGGTCACGGACCCCGCCTGCGTCCTGATGGGTCCAGGCGGTGACCACAAATTTCCCGGACACGCCGGCCTCCGCCAGTGCCGAACGATCCGCATCCACTCCTGCGCCGCCGCTCGAATCGGAACCCGCCAGCACCAAGACGGGCCGAGCCGGTCGCGACACTTGCTTCAACTGAGCGAGCGGCCCTGGGAGGGCAACCCATCGTCTGACGTGCCGAGGATGGCCAACGCGTGTTTGCGCAATTGACGTTCCACGCTGGCGATCGAACTCTCCCCCATGTCCTCTAGTGGAATGCGCGCGCCGGCGATGTGTCCGTGACCACCGAAGGATCCTTCGCCATCTAGCACGCGTCCCATCAAGGGATAGGCATTGCCGAAGGCGTAGTCGGTTCGTAGGGAGAGCACATACTCGCCCTCCTTTTCCACCGCGCCACCAACGACCACCCAGGAAGCACCCTTCATGCGCAGGAAGAAGTCTGCCATCTCCGCCACGAACTCGGGGTGGCTGATCTTGCCCAGCAAGCACAAGACGAGTGCTCCATGTTGCTTGGCTTCGCTCAGCGCGGCATGCAATTCGGAGTAGTACACCTGCGGCAAGGGCGGGTGATTGATGCGCGTGATCTTCTCGCGGTCCGATTGACGGAAGGTGGCGTAGTAAGCCTCTTCGTCGAGCGGTGCCGAATTGCGCGATAAGTCCGCTGTGTCGTAGCGAATACCGCAAAACAGCGCCGTCGCCGTGGTGGTATCCAACTCACAACCCGCGTCGCGCAGGTACTCGTACAGGATCGAAGCCGAGGCTCCGATTCCGAGTCGCACATCACGGTGCGGAATCTCGGGTAATGGATCGCTGTCTTCATCGACGCTGGGCGGAACGTGGTGATCAAACACCGCTAAGAGCGGGATGTCTTCCGGCACGACCGTGTGACCAAAGCGCGGCTGAGTGTCCACCAGCACGGCGCCGTAGTAGTCGTCGTGGTCAATGCGTTCGTAGGTCGCAAACTCGAGCCCGAGTGCGCGCACCATGGCGAGGTTCTCTGCACGATTGATCTCCCCCACTGTGGCGACCATCGCTTCCAACCCAAAGGCTTCCGCACACAGATGGCGCACGCCTTGGCAGGCGGCGATGGCATCGGGGTCCGGCCCGCGGTGGGTCAGGATCAAGAGTTTGTCGCGACCCTCGGGAGCCGCTGCGCGCGCCGCCTCGAGCACCTGCCTAAAGTGCTCCACGGGTTGCCCCCCAAAGTCCGGATTGCTCGCGTCCGTGCTACTTAGGGTCACTGAATCCGCTTTGGAGGAGTGTTTCATGGCCTATCAGAAGAACCTGCAGCCGCCTTCGGCGCAAGTGCGCCGCGTCCGGGTCGCCTAAAAACCCCTATCCATCAAGAATTGGACGGAAGCCAGTATCTCGCTACGCCCATGGCGCGGGTTGATTTCCACCACAAGTTCGATCCCAGAGGGCGTCAACTCACTCACGAGCTTGAAATCGACGGCACCCAGCCCCGGGGGCATTTCGGACTCAGCCGCCACGGCGTCTTGCAAGTGCACGCCGATCATGCGCGGACCAAAGCGCTCGAGCCACTCACCCTGTCCCGGCAATTCTGCAAGCTGCCGACGGTGAACGGCTCCTGTGTCGTGCCAATAGCTGAGCTCTTGACGACTGAGATCGTCGAGCACCCACTCCATG
>JBLIMI010000463.1:0-3878 GCA_047638655.1 Minisyncoccia bacterium
ATGAACTTCTCCACGAGTGAAGCGGGGGGCGGAGTGGTCAGCAGACTGACGACCACCAGGGAAATCGCGGCCGCGGCGAAGATCACGGTGACCGGCATCATACCGGCGACCAGGTAGTCTCCCTCGACCTTGACGCCCTCCATCGCAGGTTCAACCAACCCACGGTAGAAGAAGTAAGCCCAGGACACGAGCATGGCCAAGATCGAGGCGTAGGCCCCTGCTTTAGTCACGCGCTTCCAATAGATGGCGGCGAAGACCAACGGGAAGAGCGCAGCGAAACCGCTGAAACACCAAACCGCCAGGTCAAAGATCTTGGGGGGCGGGAAGAGCGACAACAGGTAAGTGAGCGCGACGATGGCCACGATGAAACCGCGGCCCAAGAGCAGTAGTTGGCGGTCGTTGAAGCGATCCTTGCCGGCGATGTGCACCACGACATCGTGGGTGAACATGGTGCCCAAGCAGACGAATTGCGAATCGAGGGAGGACATGATGGCCGCCAAGATGCCAGCGGTCAGAAGACCCGAGAGCATGGGGTTTTGCAACAGGGTGCCCACGAGCTCGGGTAGGATCGCATTGGGGTTGCCCCCGGGCGCCTGCATGCCCATGCCCGCAGCCCAGATGCCAAGCAGGATGCAGGGCACCCATACGATCATGATGAAGAGTGGATGAGCGACCGCTGTGAGGCGGAACGTCTTGGCGTTCTTGGCCGTCAGCCAGTGCTGGAACAGGTGCGGGAACATGCCCACGGAGAGTGGCACCAGGCCGTAGCTCAGGAATTGCAGTTTGCTGATCTTGGTGCGCACGATGTGATCGTGTGCATTGGTCAACACCGCGCTGGTCGCCTCCTCAAGGCCACCGAGCTTGTCGGCGATCAAATTGAAAGCGATCAGGCCAGTGACCATGAAAATCACCGTCTGAAATGCGTTGGCCCAAGCGGCCGCCCGCAGGCCGCCACTGAAGATGTAAAACAGGACGACGCAGGAGATCACTATGCCGGTCAACCAGGAGGGCACCGATCCGGCAAAGAGCACCTTACCGCTGGGCAGGGTCGTGCCGCTGAAGATCTCCGGGAACATGTCCACGGTCACTCCACGCACCACGGCGCCTGCTCCCAAAAGCCCCAGGAGCAAGTAGGGAATGACCAGGCCCACCAGAATCGGAAACAAGACGTAGCCGATGCGGCTCGAGTCGAAGCGCGCCCGGAAGAACTGAATCTGCGTCAGGAAATCGTGGCGCTTGCCGATGGCCCACAGCTTGATGCCCACCAGAAAGAAAACCAGGGAGTGGATGATGGCTGATGAGGACGCCATCAAACCGTAGACGCCCACGCCTAACTCGTAGGACTTGCCGGTAGAACCGACTAGGGCGAAGGCGGTCATGGTGGTGCCGAAGACACTCATCAAGAGCAGCACGGGACCGATGCTGCGACCCGCCACGAAGTAGTCCTTGCTGGTGCCCTTGAAGAGCGACTTGGTGAAGAAGCCGAGGCCCACAAGCAGCGCCAGGTAGACACCCACAATGAATAGCGGTGTCCGGTCAGCGTGCACCGTGGGGGCTTGCGACGTGATCGTCGCCAGGATGGATGCGAGCATCAAATTTCGTTCGACTTGGAGGAGGTGCCTGTCTGGGAATTGGCGGGCGCTGTCTGGGAATTGGCGGGCGCTGTCTGGGAATTGGCGGGCCCTGTCTGGGAATTGGCGGGCGCTGTCTGGGAATTAGGGGGCACTGCGGGATCCGAGTCCCCGGCAGCAGCCCACTCCTCGATCCCCTCGGGCCAATCGAACGTGACCACAAGCGCCCAGCCCATAGCGGCCAAGATCGAGAGCCCGGCGTGGTAGGCGAGTCCTATGGGCATGAAGCCAAAGACCAGGGAGTCGTCCTCCCAAGCCCAAAAATCAAAGTGCACGATCGCGAGCACCAGGATCAGTCCCCAGGCGAATTTTCCGCCCGCGCTAAACCTTTCCATGAATCAGTTCTCCTTTTGCGGGGAGCCCGGGGAGGCCTCGCCCTGCTTCGGTTCGCCGTCCTTGGCCAAGGCGAAGAGGTGGGTGTGCGTGGCCACGTACACGACCCCATTGGCCGCGATGGCCGAGGAGTAAATGGGGGAGATCATGTCGACCTCCACAACGTCCTTCTCGTCATAGGTCTTGCTGGCGGGGACGATCGTCATGAAGCCATCCTCGTTGCCGAGGTAGAGCTTGCCGTCGGCCACCAGAGGCGAAGCCCAAATGTGACCCTTGGTGTCATGGATCCAGTGTTCCTGGCCCGTATCCGCATCCAAACAGTAAATGAAGCCGGAGTAGTCGGCCGCGAACACCATGCCGTCGGCGATCGCCAGCGAGGACATGGAGCGGTTGATCTTGCGGTAGGACCAGAGTTCCTTGCCCTTGGCGTCCATGCAGGTAAGATTGCCGATGCCCTCGCCGTGCTCGGGATCTTGGCCGATGACCGCGTACACGCGCCCACCGTCGGTGGACGGCGTCCCCAGAATTTCGCTGGGTCCAAGGCGCTTGGTGTAAGTGATCGGCACCCCATCCTTCATGCGGTACTCAGGAGGATTGCAGTCGTACTGCCAAGCCTCCTCGAAGACAGCCCAACCTTTTTCGCTCATCGACGTCTTCGGCGAGAACGCGTAGAGCACGCCATCGGGGCCTCCAAAGATGCAGAGTTCCGTATCGGGGGTGCGCAGGTACGCGGGCGAGGACCAGTTGGAGTGGAAGATGCGAGAGGAGAGACCGGAGTCCTCCTCGGCAATCAACTTACCGCTGACCTTGTCCACCATGATCAAGCTGGGGGCATTGGGGGCGGGGGTCTCCACGTGTCCGTAGTCCACACCGTTCGAGGTCGTGACCCACAGGTTGTCCCCGGCGATCAAGACCGAACTGGTGGTGATGTTGTGGGGAAAGACACCACACTCATCGATCATGTTGAGCATCCAGATGATGTCGGCATCAGTGCCAGCCAAAGCAATCGGCTCCTTGCCCGGGCCCGCCTGGTACTGGGCTTCGTCCTGGTAGGGACCGTCGTTGCCGTCCGCCAAACCATTGACATCCAGACAGATCACCTCGCAGCGGTTCGTCACCAGGTATACCCGGTCCCCCTCGACTGAGGGCGAGGAGCACATGCCAAGGTATTCCCAATCGCTCACCTTGCCCGTGCCGAGCTTGGGAACGTTGAGCTGCCAGATGAAATCCCCAGTGGCTTCATCGAGGCAGTAGACCGTGCAGCGATCGCCTTTGAAGCGCGGATCTCTGGGCGAGTCGTTGTTGGTGCCTACGTACACTCTGCCATTGGAAACGGTTGCGTTGCCGTAGCTCTGGGATCCGAGTTTGACCAGCCACTTGACGTTGATGGCCGTGGACAGGTCGATCTCGTCGGAGACACCCACGAACTCACCGGCGGCAAAGGTTCCGGGCAAACCCGTCTCCTCGCTGGTCATGTTGCGGGTCTCGTCATGTCCCCACATGGGCCAGTCGCCCTGGGCAAAAGGAAGCGGCGCGAGCAGCATGACCGCCGCCATAACACGCACGGACTTGCGGGCCGTCTGAAGCGAAGAGCCGAAGTTCTGCAGAGTTTCATTCTGCCGGGTGGGCTTGCGGAAATCAGTCATTGGGGGTCACCGAGAGGTTATCGATATAAACGGTAAAGCGGCTCTGGGGTGTGAAGCCGTAGACGCCAGCGGCGCCGTTCGTGCGCGCGTGCGCGTCGGGGACTTCGATCGTCCAAGCTTCGGGTTCCTTATCGTCACGCGGCCAAACCTTGGCACGCACAACTCCGGACCCATCCTGGGCGACATCGACCCGTGTCTTGATGCGGTACCACTCGCGGGGTGACCACTTGAAGGGCACGGAGACTTTCAAACGTTCCATGTTCGAACT
>JBLIMI010000464.1:0-3867 GCA_047638655.1 Minisyncoccia bacterium
TCTCCGCTGCCTGCATCGAGGCGGGGGAATTGCACTACGCGATCAAGTACAACGACTTCATGGGCGTGCGTTCGGACTTCTTCCTTGCGGAAGAGGAAGGGCGTGAATGGTTCACTGCGGCTGCGCGTCCCACCACGGACGAGGTCGAAAGGGCCACGCAGAAGAAGGAAGTCATTCGATGAGTTTGACGCGTTTGCCGAAGTTTCAAAATCTGCGCGTCGCCGTGGCTGGCGACTTGGTAGCGGATCATTATTTGAACGCCGAACCGCGCCGTCTCTCGCGGGAAGCCCCGGTCATGGTTCTGCGCTATCGAAGTGAATCCGTTGGAGCTGGCGGTGCTGCAAATGTGGCTCGCAATTTGCGCGGCTTGGAAGGCCAGGTCAGCGTCTTTGGATTGGTGGGTCGGGACAGCTATGGTCGCGAATTGACGCGCACCCTGGAGGCCGAGAAGATCGACCTGGCCGGACTGCAAAGTGAACCCGGCTGGTGCACGCCGACCAAGACCCGAGTGCTGGCAGCCGAAGCGCGCCGCTTCCCACAACAGGTGCTACGCATCGATCGGGAACCGGATGAGCCGGCACCGCGTCGCTGTCGCGAAGCGGTGGCCAAGGCGCTGATGGATCAGATGGAACAACTCGATGCTCTCGTGGTCTCTGACTACGAATACGGCATCGTTGGCGACGAGTTGGCCGAGGTGGCGCGAGCTTTTGCAGGGGCCGGTAAGACCGTTGTGCTGGACCCTCGAAGACGCTTGGCTGGCTTTCGGGGCATCACCGCCATCACGCCCAACATGGGGGAGTTGGCGGTCTTGACCGGAGTGCCCGTGGAGGACCTGGAAGACGTAACTCGACTTCGGAAAGCCGCTAGCGAACTCTTGGAGCGCGTCGGTAGCCGGTACTTGCTCGTGACCCGCGGCAACATGGGCATGGCACTCTTCGGCGAGGATCTCGATCCCAAGGGCTTGGCGGTAGAAGCGTCGGGCCAAGGCGAAGTGACCGACGTCAGCGGCGCCGGAGACTCAGCGGCCAGTGTCTTTGCCTTGGCACTCGCTGCCGGAGTTTCGCCGGCGGAGGCCATGCAACTCGCGAACACGGCCTCCGGTGTGGTGGTCATGGAAAATGGAACAGCAGTCTGCACGCGTATCGAGTTGGAGCAGGCCTTGGCCGCCAGCCCGGCGCCCACCCTGTTGCAACGGCCGAGTTTCTGATGAACGGCACCCCCTCCGGGAGCGTGCTCTCCGAGCGCGAGTCCTTGGTGGAGGAAGTGCGGTCCTGGCAAGCACAAAAGAAACGCGTCGTGCTCGGAAACGGCTGCTTCGACTTACTGCACGTGGGGCATTTGCGTTACTTGCAGGATGCAGCTTCAAGGGGCGACGTTCTGATCCTGGCCATCAATAGCGATGACTCTGTACGTCGCTTGAAGGGCGAGAGCCGGCCCTGGATGCCAGCAACGGAACGGGCGGAACTCCTTTGCGCCTTGCGGTGCGTGGACCGAGTCTTTCCTTTTGACGAAGACTCGCTTGAAGCCAGCTTGCGCCTGCTACGACCGGACGTGCACGCCAAGGGCCCCGACTACACTCCTCAGACGGTTCCGGAGGGGCCTGTGGACCGCGAGCTAGGCATCGAAATCGCGATTTGCGGAGACCCGAAAGACCACTCTTCGAGCGAGCTATTCATCAAATTGCGCCAAAGCGACCTCGAATGAGAGTTGTGAGCTGGACGCCGTTCGTGACTTTGTCTGTTGCGAGGTGTACACCATGGACCGATGGGTTCTTCCGAATTGAGCACCGATAAGGCCGAGGCCAGTGCCGAGGAAGAGGGTGCGACGGAAATTGAATTCCTGAGCGTTGAGCCAAGGGCTCAGGGCATCGGAGTTGTGCTGATCGGATTTGTGATTGCCGCATGGGGAGCGATGTGCGGCATCGGTGGTGGGCTCTTCGCCGTACCGGTCATGCACTACCTCTATGGCCTCAAGCTCAAGGAGGCGATCGTTGCCTCGCTGGCCTTGGTAGGAGCGACGACCGTTTCGGGCACGCTGGCGGAAGTGTTTCGCGCGGACAGCGCCATCGAGTGGCGCATCGTATTGGCCTTGATCGTAGGTTGCTTGGTCGGGATTCAACTCGGATTCCGCGCCTCGAAAGTCTTGCCAGCCCGCAAGCTGAAGTTGATCTTCACGGTGTTGTTGTTGTTCGTGGGGCTGCGGCTTCTCGGACTCACTCCCCAGATCATGCACGCCTCCAACGGCGAACGGATCTTGCCCGTGATCACGGGCATGGACGTGGCCATGGCTGCCGTGATCGGATTCTGTGGTGGCTTCCTCTCGCCCCTGCTCGGAATTGGCGGTGGATTGGTGGCTGTACCGGCTCTGATGTTCGGCATTCCTGATCTGGGGCATCTCGGTGCCCGGGCCTGTTCCATGGCCATGGGGACCGTGACCTCCACCCGATCCATGTTGCTCTATTACCGGGCGGGAGAGCTCGACCTGCGGCGCAGCATGAACCTGGCCCTGGGGGCTGCATTAGGCGCCATCGTTGGCGTGCAATTGGTGCACATTCCAGGCGTTTCCGAGGTGGCGGAAATGATGCTGGCCGCAACCCTGTTGGTGGTCGCGGTTCGCTTCGGCTTGGATGTGGTGAAGGGATCGGGAAGCTCGGCTAAAAGCTGAGCGCAGGCCTCCAAATCGAGCGCGCGCCCTTTGGGAGACCCGCGCCGGAGAGGGAGGCTCGGATCAATTCAATCGGGATCGAGTTCTCGCGCAGGATTCCGTCATGGAATTGCTTGGGGGTCAACTTGCCCGTGGACACCAATTCCTTCGAGAGTGCCCGCAGCTGCAAGCCACCAATCATGTAACCGCACTGGTAGAGGGCGGAGTAGTCGGGGCCGATGTAACGCCTGACTTCACTCGTGGCGTTGGAGACCTCGTGGCCCACGCGCTCCACAAGAAAGTCGATCATCTCCTGGGGCTTCATCTGTCCCATGTGGAAACGCAAGGAAACAACGATCCGTGCCGCCCGGTGCATGCGCCAGAACAGCATTCCGATGCGCTGCTCTGGCGTCGACGCCCAGCCCTCATCGAATTCCACCATCTCCCAGTACAGCGCCCAGCCTTCCACCAGGAAGGGGGTGCGGAAAGGAGTGCGCCAGGTGCCGTGACGTTTGGCCATGAATCCCTGCAAGTGGTGGCCGGGGATCAACTCGTGGGGAGTCACGCAGCGGCTGAAGTGGACGTTGTTGCCGCGCAAGCTCATCAACTTGTCCTCGTAATCCATGACGTCCGTGGGAAACGCCACCAACATCTTTTGCCCGCCGTAGGCGGCGAAGGGAAGCGTGCGTTGCACCCGTTCGTCGATCATCTTCACTCGCCAGGTTTCTTCGCATAGCTCTGGAATCGTGACCAAGTCCCGCTCCTTGAGCCAGGTGATCATTTCACGGGCCTGGCCCGCGACCAAGGCATCTTGCTCGCCTGGGGCGACATGCATGTCTTTGACGGTTTCTAGGGCGGCGTGCCAATCGTCTCCGTGGCCGAGATCCCTGGCGGCTTCAACCAGGCGTGCCTCGCACCAGGCGAGTTGTTCTTCACCCACGGCGATCAACTCGGCGGGAGTGTAGGGCAGCCACTCATGAGCCAATTCAATGGCCAGGGCCTCTTCTCCGATCGGCTCTCCAACGAGGGGGTCGTCGTCCTCCCCTTTGATGCCGCCCACGTCCTTGCGAAGGTGAGTGGCCAGTTGCTTCAGATTCTCTTTGGCACTCCCGAAAGGCTTCTCACACCACCAAGCGAACTCGGGCACGAACTTGGCGTAGTGGTCGTACCAGGAGTCGAGCGTCGAGCGCGATTCCGAAGTCCAGCGAGCGAGGCGTAGCGCGT
>JBLIMI010000465.1:0-3863 GCA_047638655.1 Minisyncoccia bacterium
CGTCTTGGACGCGCGTCGGCGTTTCCTCGGAACACTGCAGAACAGCTACAAGTTCTTCGCTGAATACGCCCGCATCGACGGCTTCGACCCACGCAGCAGCGAAGTCCCGGAAGTCGCCAAGCGGCCGGAGATCGATCGTTGGCTCTGCTCCCGCACCCAGAGTTTGGTGGGGGAGGTGCGCGCGCGCATGGACGAGTTTGACCTGTCCAACGCTTGCCGGGCGATCGAGGCCTTCGTCACCGGAGAGCTCTCGAATTGGTACATCCGGCGCAATCGCCGGCGCTTTTGGAAAGGCGAGAATGGCGCGGACAAGCTAGGCGCCTACGCGAGCCTGCACGAGGCCCTGAGCACCGTGGCACTCCTGATGGCTCCGGTGGCGCCTTTCCTCTCGGAGGTTCTCTGGGAGCGTCTACAAGCGGATGGCAGCTCGGTGCACTTGCAGCTCATGCCGCAAGCGAACTCCACCTTGATCGACTCGCAACTCGAGCAGAGCATGCAGTTGGTGGAGCGCGTTGTGGAGATGGGGCGTGCACTCCGCGAGCGTTCTGGATTGCGCGTCCGGCAGCCGCTGCGCGCATTGCACCTGCGTGCTACGGAGCAGAGCGCCCTGGATCTTTTGGCGACGGGCTTCGCTTCGCACCAGATTCTGGATGAGCTCAACATCAAGGGTTGGGGCAGTCTCGCCACAGATGATGGTCAGCTCTGCACGCTCAAGGCCAAGGCTAATTTCAAGACCCTGGGCAAGCGCCTGGGCAAAAGCATGAAGGCCGCTGCGGCATTGATTGCGGAGTTCACTTCGGAGCAGGTGGCCCTCTGCCGTTCGGGGGCGAGTGTGCCCATCGACTTGGACGGGGAGGCCATCGAAATCGGTCCTGAGGACGTGCTGGTGAGCGTGGAAACGAACGCTGAGTTCGACGTGGAAACGGACGGACGCATCGTGCTCTTCCTGGACACGGAATTGGACGATGACTTGCTCACAGAAGGCTTGGCGCGGGAAGTGATCAGTCGCGTGAACACCCTCCGCAAGGAATCCGGCCTGGCCGTGGAGGAACGCATCGTGTTGCGTCTGGCGGGCAATAGCCCCTTGCTGCAACGGGCCTTCGTCGAGTTCAAGTCACTGATCTCAGAAGAAACCCTCACCGAGGACTTCGAGATGGGGGACCAGCCCCTCCCCGGCTCGGACTGGACCACGATCGAGCTCTCCGCGGAGCACAGCCTCCAGCTTTGCCTGAAGGCCTGCTAAGGCGCAGCGCAGACCTGGGAAGGGAAACCGTGATTCTCTCCACAAAGCGGTTTCCCAATCCTCCGGCGGTGGTAGTCTGAATCGGGGAACCTCTGGCGGCGCAGGCCACGCACCGCAAACCCCCGAGCCGAATAATCACCCGAGGGCCTCACCCTTCCGACGTGGCAGGACCATGCGGAGGCGGGCCCACCTGGAACCTAGATGGTTTCGGGGTCGGAGCGAGCGGCATCGCTGGAGGTCCCCAAACCCCTCTCGCTTTCAGGCAGCCCTGAAGCGTTTGAATTGCCTTGCTTACGCCAGACAGCGGGCGAATCCGGCTGATTCTGGTCCCCCTGCTTCGGTCGCTCCCCGGGCAGTGCTACGATCCCATTCCAACGGGCCGAGTGCCGGCCCAACACGGAAAACATCACGAGAAAGGAGCGAGCCGCATGAGGACGTTGATCCTCGTCGTACTGGCAGGAGGAGCCCTCTACTTCGCTTGGGGGCGATTCAGCGGCGTGAGCGCCGCGAACCCGGAGGACGACGCCTCCATTGAAGTCGAGTATCCCGATGAATCGGGCGCAGGAACAAGAGGGGCTTTCATGTCCCTGGCGGACCTGCAGGAGACGGAACAGGTCCCAGCGGTGGCGGAGAGGCCCCAGGAGGAGCCTCGCCCGGTTCCGACTCAGGCAGCCCCCGACCCTGGGCCCGAAACGGATGATTCACTGGATCTATTCGACCTGGGTTCCTTGGGGGACCCACTTCACGAGGGCAGCCTGCTATTGCATCGACCAGACGAATTACAGAGCTACTTGAACTCGGCAGGCAAGGGTCTGTCCAAGAGTCGCAAGAAGCTCCTAATCGCCTATTTACTGCTCGCGAACGGGCAGTATGGCCAGGTTCCGAAATACGCGGATGGCCTCGAAAACGCGCAGGATGTGACGCCGGATGAGCTGGCGTTGCTACGAGCGGGGATGGGGCGCAAGGCCATATCCGTGCGATCCGCCTCCTCGCGGACCATCCCGAGTCCGCTGATCCTTGGGGTCTCCATGGCCTTTATGGAACGCGAGGCCGACGAAGCCGGCGTCGCTGGAGAGTGGGGGAGGGCAGCGGCGCTGTTGTCCGAGCTCTTGCTGACGGAGATCGATGCGCCCTGGCAACCGGACAATGCCACGCTCAAGCGCTGGGCGAACTTGCTCAAAGATGCCCAGGTGAGCCACCGCTGGAGTCCGGATGGCGCTTGGCCCTCGCTCGAGGTGGTGGTGCGTCCCGGAGACACGCTGGTGGCAATCCGCAAGCGGGTCATCGCCGAGAAACCGGCTCTACAGATCTGCACAGGCCTGATTGAGCGCTCTAACCAGCTGGGGCAATACCTGCGAGAGAACCAGGTTTTGCGCGTGCCCACGGAGCGAGTCCGAACGATTATCGATCTCTCTGCCCGTTGGCTGTACTACATGCACGGCAACGAAGTCGTGGCTGCTTGGCCTGTGGCGATCGGCCGCAAGGGCCAAGAAACGACGCCTGGGCGCTACCAGACGGGGGAGAAGACCCCGGAGCCGCCCTGGTTCCCCCGCGGCCGTGACATGGTGCCCTACGGAGATAAGGACAACCCACTGGGCACCCGCTGGATCACCCTGGACGGCAGCGACAGCCTGGGTATCCACGGCACGTGGTTACCGGAGAGCATCGGCTCCATGGCCAGCGATGGCTGCATACGTTTGCGCAACGAGGACGTAGAAGCGCTGTTCGAGATCCTCCCTAAGGGCTCAGAGGTCTGGGTCCGCCCCTGAGCTCGAAAAGCCTGCGTTTACGGTCTCCTGACCACTGCGCCCCCCGGACACCGTTGGACGGTTCCGGGGGGCGTTCTTCATTTGTTCAACACTTATCCCGGTGTGGGGGAGGCTAGAAACGGTTTCGCAACGGGACGAGGCCCCTTTGGACCCACTTTCGGCGCTTGCCTTCCGAGTAATCGGATACCGTAAGTCGTTAATTTGCTACCGGTTACCTCAGACGAGAGCGGGAAGCGAAGAAAGTATGAGGAGCACCGTTGACCCCAGAGCGCGAGCGCATATGATTCCCCCACCAAAGGACGAGGCAACAAGCCGCGGACGAGGTCAAAACAAACGAACACGGCCGCAGACGGCCTTCACAGCCTGCCATTCATGGCGGGTTGCGAACGCGTCTCTGCGGCGGGCGGTGCGACTCTCGGCTCAACCAGCGACGCTGGCGAGGCCAAGTAAGCACCCAACCCGTTCTTTGAAAACAAGAGTGGCCCTCAAGTAATTGAGTGCGAGCAAACTGAAGGAAAAACTCGGGCTTTACCCGGTTGGAACTTCAACACAAAGCCAAGAAACAAAAACTTTTTGAAGGGTTTGATCCTGGCTCAGAATGAACGTTAGCGGTGTGGATTAGGCATGCAAGTCGTGCGCGAAAGCCTTCGGGCGAGTAAAGCGGCGAAAGGGTGAGTAACACGTAATCAACCTACCCCCCTGATCGGGATAACTGCGGGAAACTGCAGGTAATACCGAATAGTCCCCCCTGGAGGCATCTCCGGGTGGGTAAACGGTGGCTTCGGCTGCCGCAGGGGGAGGGGGTTGCGGCCTATCAGCTTGTTGGTGGGGTAATGGCCCACCAAGGCAAT
>JBLIMI010000466.1:0-3846 GCA_047638655.1 Minisyncoccia bacterium
GGGCGAATGCAAGCGGAAGCGACGCACCAAGAGTCCCTCTTGCGCTTCACGAACGGTGATGGGAGCTTCTTCGATGTCAATGTCCCCAAGCGCGTAGCGGAAGATCGGCCTGCGCTGTTGGTCGAAGCGGCGGCCGCGGGCTTTGAGTGCCGGGGCGCGGTCCGTGGTGGTTGGCCAAACTGACTCGGCATCGGACAGCAAGGCAAACGGGGCTCCTATCGGGAACTCGTGGACGTCCAAGGTCGGGGGCAACTCGAGTTGCCCAGCGCGACCTTCCCATGTTCCGCGGGCATTGAAGAAGCGCCCCCGCCAAGCTTTGGCCAGGCGGGAGTTCTCCATGTCGAAGGCGTAGTGAACTAGTTCTGGAGTCCCGACCGCAACGACGCGCGGGCTGAGCCCTTTCATGAAGACACCGACGAGTTTGGGTGCATCACCGGGCAGCATCTGGACTTCGAAGGCAGAGTCGGGAACGTTGAGCCCCTCGGGCAACAACATGGAATCTCCCATCATGAGATAGCACCAGAGCGCATCGATTTGCGCGTCCACATCTCCTCCGAGAACATCGGGCAGTGGGCTTTTTCCGTCAATCCAGAAGAGAGGCATGCGCGAGTTCATACCGATGCTTGCAGGATCTCGCATCAGGTCCCGGAACCAGGGGTATTGAATGCGTTGCTTGACATCAGCCAAGTCCACCGCCTGAATGCCAAGCGAGCGATAGCCGTTGAACGTATGACATTGAATGCAGCCGAACCCATCTGTTCCAGCGAGTCTGCGTCCCGCCATCATGGCTTCGGCGCTGAATTGTATGGGCAAGGGGGGGTCCTGCAATTTGTCGGCGGCTACCATGGCCGCTTCTAGCTGATCCATCGCTTCGTTGCCGAACTGAGGCATTCGGGTGAGGAGAGCCGGCCGGGCGCGGGCGCCTTCCTGCAAAACCTTGTGGAGCCACGGGCGATGCAATTTTGAGCCTGCAGCATCGAGCAGGGGCGGAATACGACCTTCTTCGCCGAGGTCCACGCCCGGTTCCGAAGCGAAGTAATCGCCGCGCGTCGGGTGGGGTCCGCCGATATCGTCCCTGCGGTGGCAGGCATAGCAGCGGTTCTGTGCCAACAAAGCCCGCGCGCGTTCGTCGGAGGAGCGAGGAGCGAGGTCTTGCATGCTCCTCATCCATTCCTGGACCACATTGCGCTGTTCCTCACTCCAACCGTAATGGGCAACGCGCGCGCCAGTTTGCGTGCTGAGACATCCAGTCGGCGCATCTGGATCGCAATGGGAGAATGCGGTGGCCACTTGAGCACCGGCTTCGGGTTCGTGGCAGGCCGCGCAACCCAGTGACTGGAAGAGCGCTGCGCCGCGGGCAACACGCGCAGGGTCCAGCTCAAACTCAAGAGTCTCGAGGGGGCGCATGGGAAGAGTGCGATAGACGAGGTCATCTCCACGCAAGGGGCGTTCCTCGAAATCGGGACCAGACCAGTGCACCATCAATTCGCTACCGCCTCCCGCTTCAAAGTAGACGATGCGCATGCGGTGGGCCCCAGCGCTCAAGTCGATGTTGCCCTCGCTTGAAGTGACGGCGTGGAAACCACTGTTGTTCACGACCTCCTCTCCATCGATGTAGAGCCAGGAACCATCATCTGATTCAGTACGGAAGCCGTAGGTGCCGGCAGCGTCGAGCAGGAACGTGCCCGTGAACTCAAATGCAAAGTGGTCCTCGCGATGCACAAGCTCTACCAAGTTATCGGCGTCCTCGAGGTCCTCAAAGTCTCCCTTGAGGACGCCCATGCGAACTGGTGTGAGCGTGTCAAGTTTCGGATTCCCGTCACCGAAGTTGGACTCGTAGTAGGAGTAACGGAGCCCCGGGGTGTCGACGTACCCCGTCTCTGCGCTTTGTTCCCTGAGCAGGTAGACGGCGATGTTACGCGCTTCCGGCTCGGACAAGTTCATGGAAGGCATGCGACCGGAGGGCCGGGCTGCTACCGGATCGAGCAGGAATTCTGTCAAGGCATTGACGCTGGTGCGTCCGGCGAGCTCTCCAAAAGGAACCATGGGAGGGTCGAGGGTTCCCGGCGCAACGTATCGGTCTTCGTCCTCTGCGCTGGGGTCGATGTCTCTGGCGAACTTTTCAAGTTGCAGAGCCTCACCCAGAGAACCGAGGCTCTCCTCGGGAGTGTGACAGGCGACACAGCCCACTTCATGCAACGTCTGTCTACCCGCTTCCAACATTTCGTCCGTTGCCTGGAAGGGCGAGTTATCGAGCGGCCCGCCTCTCGAGGAGAGGTAGTGCACGAGGTTCTCGATGCCTTGAGCGCGTTGCGCTTGCGGGAGCGCGCGCAGCATATCGGGCATGCTGGTTCCCGGCCGGCGGGTGTGGGGCGAGGTCAGAAACTCTCGGAGGGACGACGGACTGGATCGAGATCCGACCAAGTCCAATGCAGGAGCCCGTTTGGGAGCCAGTCGGCGTTCGAGCGCTGCGCTGCCCGCATGACAATTCAAACACGCGAGCTCTGCAATGAGGGCTTCCGCTTGCGGCACCACGCCCATGGACGGCAAACGAACATCGCCGGTGAAGAGGACCGGAACCAAACTGAGGATGAGGAACACGCTGATTCGACCTCGAAGTGGGGGCTGGGGATAGAGCAGGGTTCAGCCTAGCGCGAGATGTCAAGCAAGCAAGGTTTCCGGTTCACATGTCGTGCAAAAAGACGGGTCGTGCAGGCTGACGCCTGACGCCTGACGTCGTAGTCTGAGGAGCATGAAGTTCAGCGTCTCCTTTCTGATCATGTTCCTCACGGCCTGAGCTACGGGGCCCAAGCATCCAGCACTGGAACCCCCGATTCGAGTGCAGCTGCGCGGTGATTCAATTTCGATTGGATACACCGCTCCCGTCCGCCAACAGCTGGGGGAGCGTGCCGTGGTTGTTCGTCCGACGAACAAGAATAGCGGTCCAGAGAACTTCGCTGGTACAACCAAAGGCATCGAACGCAACGATGATTGGTTGCTCATTGGCGGTGGGGACTGGGGTGTCATTCACTTCAACTTCGGTCTGCACGACATGACGCGCGTGAAAGCAGATACCGGTAAGAACTCCAACAACCCACTGGATCCGCATCAGGCTTCACCAGCGCTCTACGCAGAGCAGTTACGCACGGTCAAGAAGAAGCTCGATGCGACGGGCGCGCACTTGATCTATGCGACTACGACTCCTGTGCCCCGGGGGAGGAGTGCGTCCCCATCGCGACCCCGAAGACATTCCATTGTTCAATGGTGTTACCTTCGACGTGGTCGGGGAGTTCGGTGTGACAATCAACGATCTCTACACGGCGACCCGGCCGCGCTTGGCTGCACTACAACAGCCCGTGAATGTGCACTTCACGAGGAAAGGGTCACTGTTCTTGTCGCGCCAGGTCGTGGATGCGATTCACACGGCAGCCGGCTGGACAGAGACATTCATCTGATGGCCACCGCTGGAGCACGCCTCATGGGTTGGCCTGACAGCCAGACGGATGAGTAGATCGCTTGCTTAATTGTGCCGAAGAGGGAGCCTACTCCGGTTGCTTCTCGGTGCTCTTGCTCGCGTCATAAATGGGCGTGCTGAAGCCCTCGATGTCCGAGGGCTTCACGCCTTTGCGGTAGCCACCGAAATTGAACGTGGCCGGGTTGTAGGGACCGATGAATTCGATCGGTCCATTGGCATCGATCTTTTCGTCCATGCCCAGGCACCACAGATGGGCGTTGATCAGCATGCGCCGGAAGTCTTCACTCAGGAGATCCTCAGAACCTCCGTGCGTGGTGGCGAAGACCCGCGACTTGGGGTTGTCCGCTTGGTATGTGCGCACCCAGGCGACC
>JBLIMI010000467.1:0-3843 GCA_047638655.1 Minisyncoccia bacterium
CTTGTTGAGGTTGGGTGAGCTGCTGATGTTCTTCCTGACCGGCGTTGTCTTGTTCCTGGAGTCATCACGTCAGCACGGCCCGCGGGAGGTGGCGCGTTGGCATTGCATGGCTCTCCTACCGCTCTTATTGGTGGCCATGTGGAGCATCGTGAATCGTCCGGAACTGGCGTTCCACATCAACGCTAGCGGTCAGGGGCGATTGGGGCACAAGATGCTCAACGCCAACGTGCTCGCCTTTGCAGCAGTGATTCTCACGCTCTGGGGAACCCATGAATTGCGCGAGAGGTCGCGCAATGGAAAGCGCTGGTGCAAAGAGCAGATGGTTGCTCTGGCGATTTTGGCACTTGCTATCGCGGTCATGGTGCTGACACGGTCACGGTCTGCCTTGGTCACTTTGGTGGCGGGCCAATTGGTGCTCTGGTTGCCCGTCGACAGAGGGAATCCTCGCAGGCGATTGATGGTCATCGGACTCGGAGTGGCGGCTTTCGCCGCGCTGCTGACCCAAACGGATGCGATCTTTGCGTGGGTGCTGCGAGACGGCACTACCGCCGACTTGATGTCGGGAACGGGTCGCACTGGACTCTGGAAAGCCCTGTTGACGGAACAAGTTCCTAAGGCGCCCATTACCGGGGCTGGCTACTTGATGCTCAGCAATGAGGGGGCTTTCTCCCACGATGGCACCTGGTGGATCAACACTCACAACACCTATCTATTCGCTCTGGTGTCGACGGGGCTACCAGGCTTGCTGGCTCTGCTCGCCATAGCGTTCTTGCCCATGAGGGCGGCCTTCCGGCGCTTCCTCTCTGCCAATTCGCAGGATCGTTCCTCTTGGACTTTGATCCTCGCTTGTCAAACGGTCGTGGTGATCTCCGGAGTCACGGGCTTTGGCATCTGTGGATTCCCGAACGCCGTCATGCTGTTTCACTACGCGCTCTACACCTGGTCTCTATCGCCCAGGCGGGCTCCGCAGGCACGTCCAGACCTGCGACTCGTTGGTTTGCAGGCAAGCACCGGAGGTGCCCAGTGAAGAACGGCCGTGTCTTGCTTAGCGCTTATGCTTGCGAGCCAGGTCTCGGATCGGAGGCGGGCATTGGCTGGAATTGGACACGCCAAGTGGCCCAGCAGTACGACACGTGGCTCATCACCCGCGAAAACAACGTCGAGCAGATCGAACGAGCCGCCCGAGAGGAGGGGATCGATAACTTAACTGTCGTCGGTTTTGACCTGCCTCCCTGGGCGCGGTTTTGGAAACGAGGGGCCCTTGGCGCAATGCCTTACTTCTATCTCTGGCAGGTTGCCATGGGGGGCGCTGCGCGCAAGCTTGATGCTCAGTTTGACTTTGATGTGGTTCACCACTTGACCTTTGCGTCGAGTTGGATTCCGTCGGGATTGGCGACCCTGGACAAGCCTTTTGTTTGGGGACCTGTCGGGCAACACCCGCGCATTCCGGACCGTTTCCTGCTACGGGAGGACTGGCGCGCACGCGCGTTGGAGTTCTTTAAGGCCGGCTTGCGTGGGACTCTAATGGCGTGCGATCCGTTGGTGCGGCGCACGCGAATGGAAGCTGACCGGATCCTAAGTCTGGGAAGCGAGTTCTCTGACCGGGTGCAGGGCGCCACCCGCCACAAGCTTCAGCCCTGTCTCGCATGCGGAACAGACCCTCACCATCTCTCTGAGTCGCGCTTTCTGCGCAGTAAGGAGTTTCGCGTGTTGTACGCGGGCAGATTGGTCGACTTGAAGGGTGTTCGTCTCGTGATCGAATCTTTTGCGCGCCTTGTGGAGCGCAAGCCGGAGGCGCAACTAGATTTGCTCGGGGAGGGACCCCGCCGGGCCTGGATCGAGCAGCGCGTGAAGGAGTTGGGACTCGAACACGCCATTACCCTACACGGAAAGGTGACCCACGATCGCACGCTGGATTGCATGCATCGTTCGGACGTCTTCTTGTTCCCTTCCTTCGAGGGTGCGGGGATGGTTGTTCCAGAAGCCATGGCAGCGGGCAACCCCGTCGTCTGCTTGGATTTTGGAGGGCCGGGGGAAATGGTTGGATCAGAGCGTGGCTTGCGAGTGCAGGTCGCGGAGAGTCCCGAGGCTACGGCCGCAGGATTGGCCTCCGCGCTCTTGCTGTTGGCGGACAATGAAGAGCAGCGCGAGCGACTTGCTCGCTCTGCAGCGAATTGGGCATCGACGGAAACCACCTGGGCAGCGAAAGGAGAGCTCCTGCCTCAAATCTACGGACAGGCCTTGGCGCACCACCAAGCGAGGAAGTCATGATTTCACTGCAGAGACTTTACGAACGCGTCATTCGCCAAGGGAGCCAAGGGGCAAGTACGCGCGTGTCGAGCGAGCTGTCCAATCGAGACATCCTTGCAGTGTTTTGGCGACTCGCTACCCACCTGATGCGTGGAACCTGGTTGCGCCTTTGGGTCAAGTCGTGCGGGGGCGTGCTCTTGGTCGGTCGAGGCGCGCGGATTCTCAATCCGTGGCGATTGACCCTTGGCCGTGGCGTCAAGATTGAAGAGGGCGTAGAGCTGCAGTGTTTGGCGCAACGCGGCGTAGTGCTGGGTGACGGAGTGACGATTGGCCGCGGGGCTTCCATTCGACCCAGTTCTTACTACGGGATGGATCCGGGTGAGGGTCTTGAGGTCGGTTCAGGTACCGCCATTGGAGCGTACTGCTGGATTGGAGCTTCAGGCTTCGTGAGCATTGGTCGTGATGTCTTGTTTGGACCGCGGGTTGTCCTGATTCCTGAAAACCACAATTTCGAGAGCACCAAGGCGACGATCAAGAGTCAGGGAGTTGTCCGGGACGGCATTGTCATCGGCGATGACTGCTGGATTGGTTGCAACGTGACGATCTTGTCCGGCGTGACGATCGGCAAAGGCTCCATCGTCGCCGCAGGAGCGGTGGTGCAAAAAGACGTCGCCCCCTACTCGATCGTGGGGGGGGTCCCGGCAAAGTTGATCCGCACTCGATCGAGCTGCGAGGAGCTGCAAGTCGCATGACGACTGCGAAGACAATTCTGTTCTTGCACCCCTCCGCGGAGCTCTACGGTGCGGACCGCACGCTCTTGCAGCTTGTGGAAGGGCTAGATGCGGAACGCTGGAAGGCGGTCGTCTTGTTGCCCCGCCGAGGAGTACTCGCTGGTCAACTGGAGCGGCTTGGTGCTTTGATCGAGGTGGGCGAGCTCGGCCTTGGGGAGCGGGCAAGCCTCGATCTTTCAGGGATTCTGAAACTCGCGTACCGAGTGCCACTGGGTGCGTTGCGAGTGTGGCGGTCCATTCGGAGGCATCGGCCTAGTGTGGTGCACACCAACACAATGGTGGTCCTCGGTGGTGCTATCGGTGCTCGTTTGTCAGGTGTGCCCCATCTCTGGCATGTCCATGAGATTTTGGAGCAACCGCTTTGGCTTGCACGTGTCTACGCGCGACTCTTCAGCGCGTTGGCCGAGCGCGTCATCTGCAACTCGGAAGCGACCCGTGAGAGCTTTTGCCGCTTCAGCACGCACTTGACAAGAAACAGTGACGTCGTCATGAACGCTGTGGCAGCGGCTCCCGATCTCAGTGATGACGTGCGCGAAGCGACCCGCAAACGACTGGGGTTGAGCCCCGGTCAATCACTTGTCCTGCTCGCCGGACGCGTCAATTCCTGGAAGGGGCAGACGCTTCTGGTTCAAGCGGCAGCCCAACTTCGGCAGCGCTTCCCCGATACCAAGTACCTGATTGTGGGCTCGGCGCCCGCGGGGCAGGAACACTTCGAGGAAGCACTCGATGAGCAGATAGAACAACTGGGTATGGAGTCTCAGGTCATTCGGATGGCCTTCTGCCCAGACCTGTCGGAGATCTA
>JBLIMI010000468.1:0-3838 GCA_047638655.1 Minisyncoccia bacterium
CGACACCTTTCAACTGCACGTGAGCGGGGTCCCGGGGTCCAAGCCCGGTCTCGTGCTGCGCGGTGACAACCAGGTCGCCCTGCCTGTAGGCGACGGAATTCTCTGCTCCGTGGGCAACAGTCAACGCTCGCATGTCCAAATCACGAGCGCCGGCAGCACTGATTTTGTGGATTGGAACGGCCAGGGATTCTCCTCCGTGGCCAATGTCGGAACCGAAACGAACTTCCAGTTCTGGTACCGAGACCCCGCCGGCAGTTGCTCGGGTCAGGGATTCAATTTCTCAAATGGCTTGAGCGTCCTGTTCGGCATCTGATCGGCCCCGGACAAGCCACTTCACCAGGGAAACGGATTCAGTGCAATTCACCCGGAAAGAGCGCTGATTCCGGCTGCTGGATTGGGTTGTTTGGGCGCGGGGTGGGGGTCCCGCAGCCTGCTGTCTCCGCCGCGCGCCGGTGAGCAGGCAGTCCTCCGCATCCTCCTCCAGCGCGCGCCGCTGGAACCGACTGGGCTTCGACCTTCATTTGCCATGGGAAAACTCTTTCTCTCGACCGTCCTGCTCGCTCTAACGACCTCTGGCTGCGCCGTGCTTGGCCTAGGTGCCGGGGTGGTGATCAGCCAGGACATGATGGACAGCAACACCTTCGTCGCCCAGTTGAACGAGGACGTGGATGTGGCCTGGGCCACAACCAAGGCCTCGATGGGCCGACAGTCGGACCAACCGATCCACATCTTCGATGACGTGCGCAGCACCACGGCCAACATTGATGGCGCCGAAGTCACCGCATCGATCGAGGTCTACGACCTGGATAGCTGCCGGCTGATCATCAGTGCCCGCAAGTACGGGGTTCCCAACGGCGACATCGCGGAATTGGTCTTCGGTCGCGTGCTCCAAAACTTCTCCGAATAGACCCCCCGTACGCCGTCCTGGATTCGCCTGAGCTCGGCCCCCAAAGTTTGGCGGACTTCTCTACAATCGTGCCCCAACCCGGCGCGGGGGAGCGAATTCTGAGAGAGAATGGGTCCAATGCCATCAAGATTGGAGAGGCCGGATTCTTGTGGACGGGAAGACCTGTCCAAGATGGCTGACGGGTTCCAGGAAGGAGGAGACCGTCAGAAATTCTTTGCCGCGCCGGGCATGGCATCGGGCGCCTGAACCTCGCTGGGAGCCACGTCATGGGAGCGCTCCCCAGCTTTGCAGGTGCACGCGCGGCAGATTCCCTCTAGGCGCAAGGAATGACGCTGCAACAAGAACCCGTGTTGCGCAGCCACAGCCTTTTGTAGTTCCTCGATGGAGTCGTTGCAGAACTCCTCGATCCTTCCGCAGACCAGGCACACCAGATGATCGTGGTGCTTGTGACCAAGCAGGTGTTCGTACAGCAGTTCGCCCCGTCCGCTGTCGAAGGATCCGATGAACCCACCTTCGACCAAGAGGCTCAAGGTGCGATAGACCGTTGCCCGCGAAACGTGGCTATCCCCCCCCGCATCATCACCCATCCAGCGGTGCAGAGTCTCCGCCGTGAAGTGTTCGTGCGTAGAAAAGGCACGTTCGAAAATGGCCTCACGCTGGGACGTGAGCTTCAACGACTGAGAGCGTAAGTAGCCCTCAAAGCGGGAGCGAATGAGTTCGTGTTCCACGGCAAGTGTTGAGGATGAAGAGATCGGGCCCGGCTAAGGATCAGCCCAACCGGGAGCAAATTCAAGGGTCGCGCGCTTCCCATCGAAGGAAGCGCGCAAGGCAAGGATCAGAAGCGGTCCTGGGAAGGCTCGTTGGAACTGCCCATCATCTTACGAATGCGTTCCTTGCGGCCCTCGACTCGAGCACCCACATCCCGGCGGCAGAATTTGCCCGCCCATTTGATTTCATCGTAAGCCCCATAGGCAGCCTCACGGGCATCCTCGATCGTTTTGCCCATGCCAGTCACGCACAGCACGCGACCACCGGAAGTGACCAGGTCCGAACCTTGCTCGACTGTACCCGCATGGAAGACTTCGATGTCCTCATGATCACAGGCGGCCTCCATTCCACGGATGCGATCCCCTTCACGATAGATTCCGGGATAGCCCTCGCTGGCAGCGATGACGCCCACGCAAAAACTCGGATCCCACTCGGGTGGGTCGATCTTCGACAATTCCCCAGCTGCGGTGGCCTTGAGGATCGGCAGCAAGTCGCTCTTGAGGCGCCTAGCGATGGCCTGCATCTCGGGGTCACCAAAGCGCACGTTGTACTCCAGCACGCGGGGTCCCTGATCGGTGATCATCAAGCCCACGAAGAGCACGCCCCGGAAGTCGATGCCTTCGCGCCGCAGTCCATGGATCGACGGGATCACGATCCGCTGTTCAATTTGTCGCAGCAAGCGCTTGCTCATGCT
The DNA here is from genome assembly GCA_047638655.1 of Minisyncoccia bacterium. Taxonomy (GTDB): domain Bacteria; phylum Planctomycetota; class UBA1135; order UBA1135; genus JABACD01. The sequence goes on from JBLIMI010000468.1 coordinate 2,370, forward strand.
GGGAGCAGGCGAATAGACGCCCATGCCCCCGGTGTTCGGTCCCGTGTCACCGTCCCCCACGCGTTTGTGATCCACGACGGGTTCCAGGATCAAGATCGTCTCCCCATCGGTGATCGCCAGCACGCTGGCCTCTTCGCCTTCCAGAAACTCCTCGATCAAGATGCGGTCGCCGGCGCTGCCGAGCTTCCGCTCTTCCATCAATTGGTCCACAGCGCGGCTGGCCGATTTCAGGTCATCGCAAATTAAGACACCCTTGCCACCGGCGAGGCCATCGGCCTTGATCACCTGGGGCCAGGTGCTGCAACTCTCCAGGTAAGCCTTGGCAGGACCGGAACGGTCGAATCGTCGCGAACCTGCGGTGGGAATGCGGTGTCGCTCCAGGAGATCCTTGGCGAATGCCTTGGAGCCCTCGAGTTGGGCGCCCTTGGCACCAGGACCAAAGACGTCGATGCCCGCTTCACGGAGTTGGTCGCCAATTCCGCCCACGAGCGGGTCCTCAGGTCCCACGATCACAAGATCGACCTCTTCCGCTTTGGCAAGGCGCACGAGCCCGCCGACATCGGAAGCGGCCACATCCACATTCCTGGCCGCCAGTTTGGTCCCGGCGTTGCCGGGCGCACAAAGTAGCTCCGTGAGCAATGGGGATTGGGAAAGCTTCCAGCAGAGTGCGTGTTCACGCCCGCCGCCGCCGACTACGAGGACCTTCATGGAATAGGGGTCGCTAGGTTGAATGAGGGAAAGTTGGCTCCCAGAGGCCACGGGGAGTGCCTCGAGAGGTCCACAAGGGACTGGAGTCTCCACTTCAAAAATGAGGCTCCGGGGGGGGGAGTCTCCGCTGAGGAGCCGACTCGTCAGGGCGCAAGTTATCCGCCGCGCGACCCGGGGACCACCCAATTCCCATGCATAGGCTCGCAGGAGAGCGAAGAGTCCGCTACTCTTCGCGTCGGCCAGCGGCGCTTACGTGCCTGCTGAATCCGCCGGGGAGTACCTCAGTTGGTAGAGGCGTAGCTTTGGGAGTTACGAGTCGTGGGTTCGAGTCCCATCTCCCCGACCAGCAACCAAGTGGTTGCAGGACGGAATACCGCGTTCCTGGGCGTCGCCAGGCGGATATCCAAAGAAGATCGAATGGAAGGGTTGCGATTCGGGCCACTTGCAAGTAAACACTTACTTACCAGAGGCGCAGACCGATGAAAACCACTCCCCAACGCAAGACGAGCCCTGAGCGCCGACAAGAGATCGCCCATGCGGTGCTCGAACTGATCGGCAAGCGCGGCGCGTCGTCCTTGACCGCCGCAACGATTGCAGAGTCCGTGGGCCTGACCTCCGGCGCGCTGTTTCGTCACTTTGACAGCACGGAAGCCATGTTGGAAGCAGCGGTGGATCTCGCCATCGAACGAGCCCGTGAATGCTTCCCTGCAGAAGATTTGCCTGCCCTCGAGCGCTTGCAGGGACTGTTGTTGGCGCGCATC
>JBLIMI010000469.1:0-3828 GCA_047638655.1 Minisyncoccia bacterium
GCTCTTTCATCAGGGCAGCCTGCTACTCGACAAGGGCTGGACGTCCACTTGGTTTGCGACTTGCTTCGTGGCTTTTGCTGTGGCCCAGGTGCTGACCAGTTTGCTGGCGGGCCCAGCGGTTGACCGCTTTGGCGCTACGCGCTTGATGCCCATCTATCTGCTCCCGATCAGCCTGGGATTGTTAGTGATCGCCCTGGCCTCATCGCCGGCCAGTGCAGCTCTCTTTCTCGCGCTATTCGGCATGACTGCTGGACTCGGCGGGACCGTTGTCAGCGCCATGTGGGCCGAGGTCTACGGCACGGAACAACTGGGCGCTATCCGTTCTCTCGCGACGGCTATCATGGTCTTTGGGACCGCGGCGTCTCCCGTTCTGTTTGGCTGGTTGCTGGACGCAGGCGGGACGACAACCAGCATAGCTTGGATCTGCTCGGCGTATGCGTTTCTCGCCATGGGGCTGACCCTCCTGGGTGGAAGGACTAGGGCTCGGGCGTGAGTCAAGGGCCTGGGGTGGCCTTTTCGTGGTGGCTCGCGGAGTCCATTGCGAATCCTTGCGCTCGGTCGTCAGGTGAAACTCAGTGGGACTTCAAGTCACTGAGAAATCGCCGCAACTTTCCATGGGAGTTTAAGGAGGCTGTGTTCCATTTCGCTCTGTCTCGCCCTGAGCAGTCCCGCACCAGTCCAATCCTCATTCGTGAGTCTGGAGTCGACAGACGGAACACCTTTCGATCGCTTTGGAATCGCGGTTGGAATCAGCGGCAATCGAGTGGTCGTCGGCAGCGACGCCGACCAGGCTTTCCTGTATGAACGCACCAATGGCAATTTGTTGAACGCTCTTTTGGGGACAGGCAGCAACGGAGGCGAGGACTTCCGCGCCTCGGTGGACATCGGGAGTGGTTTTGTGGTGGTTGGTGCTCCCAGGGACAATGGGATTTTGACCGGGGTGGGGTCCGCCTTCCTGTTCGATAGCATCACGGGCAGTCAGATCCGGAAACTGGTTGCCGGCGACGGGGCCTTGGGCGACGAGTTTGGGCGCGCGGTGGCCGTCAGCGACATGCGGGTACTTGTCGGTACTCCGTCCAGCGCGGCGGGTGCGGACAACACGGGATCCGCTTATCTCTTCGGTGCCAGCAGCGGGGCCCTCGTCCAGAAACTCGTGGCCCCGGTCACGGCATCTTGGTCGGAATTTGGGGCTTCCGTGGCCATCATCGACTCCGTCGCCATCGTCGGATCCCGCAAGCGATCGGACTACAATGGCTATCGCTGTGGAGCGACCTTCTTGTTTGATTGCAACACGGGCTTGCAGGTTGGAAAGGTCTTGCCCGCGGATGGCATGGCCGAGGATCAATTTGTACGGCGGTGGCCATCCACGGATCGACCCTCGTCATGGGAGCCATCGGAGCCTCGGGGAATTCAGCCCAGAGCGGTTCTGGTTATGTCTTTGATCTGAGCGGAGCGCTCGGGAATCAGGGTTACATCTACTGTTCGGGAGGTGGTTCGTATGGTGGCTGCCCCTGTGGAACGACCACGGCAACAGGTCAGGGCTGTGCGAACACAACCCACGCGGGTGCCCAACTTCGGGTAGCGGGGGACGCCTACTTCTCGAGCGACACGCTTCAGTTCGAGGTCAACCAGGTTCTGGTCAACAAGCGCGAGCTCTTGATCCGTGGAGACCAGGAGGTCCACATACCCGCCGGAGATGGTGTGCTCTGCACCAGCGGCGGGAGCCAGCGCTCCCAAGTTCAGTTGGCGACGGGCGGTGTTACAACGTTCACCCACTTCAACGGGGGACTGTTCGGGAGCATCGCGAACATGGGATCCGCGAGACGTTTCCAGTTCTGGTATCGCGATCCAGCGAACGCCTGCAGTGGAGCCGGCTTCAATTTTTCGAACGCCTGGGCGCTGACCTACCTTCCATAGGCGCGAGTTCAGGTCGCGCAGGCGCTTCTTAGCAAGCGCTCAGGACTCTTCGCGCAAGCTACGGAGCATGGACTTCAAGCGCGCGCCGAGACCGAGCACGTGAAACGGCAGTTGCCGCGTGCAATAGAGATCAAAGCCGCCCTTGACTGGATCCCCGTGGGAGGCTTGTTTCATCAAGCGTTCGACGCCCAGCGGGTAGGGGGCAGCGCTGGCCTTGCCCAGGGTGAAGCCTTGTTGCGCCAGGAACCGCAGGAGTTCGATGGGCTCGCACTCGCGTAGGGCGTAGGGCCAGAACTCGAGCAGCATGGCGACCTGGGGGCTGTCGTCGAGGAGTTTCTTGGCGCCTTGCAGCGCTAGCCACTCGGACCCTTGGGTGTCGATCTTGATCACTCGCACGGGCCCCTGCACATGGTCGTCCACGCGCTCGACTCGGATCTCGATGCCCTCGGCATTCTGCATGTCAGCCGGCGCGCCCTTGGTCTCATCGAAGACGCGGTTGTCTCCGTGGTTGCCTTGTGCCAGGGCGATGCGCGCCGTGCTGGCCGCGGCACCTGCGGCGAAGCGGTGCAGGACGCCTCGGCCTTTGCCCAGAGCGTTGGCGCGTTCGATGTTTTTCTGGGCCACGTCAGCGATGAAGGGCACTGGCTCGAAAGCGTGCACCTCGGCTCCGGCCAGAATTGCTTGCACGGTGAACCAGCCGATGTTGGCCCCGAGGTCCAATACCCGGCAACCCGGCTCGAGGTGCGCCGTGAACAGAGCCGTCTCATGGTCCTCCCAGGAGCCGCTCGCGATGGCGGGGCCGATGATGGTGTCGTCGGCCAGGATGTCGAAGTCCATCCCGAGCCCCGGCACGGGAACAGTTCTGGTGGCGGTTTCCATGGGCGCGAGCCTACGGGAGCGACGGGGCCTGGTAAACGGCGTGGCGGCCGAAACGGTCCGCCTAGCGCCCCGGGCGATTGTGCTTCGGGGGGGGCGAGGATAGAGTCAGCGCCATGGAACGCTGGTCAATCGAACTCTCAAAGGAGGACTTCAAGTTCTCCGCTGCCCATTTCCTGATCTTCCCGGACGGGAGTGCCGAGCGCTTGCACGGCCACAACTACCGGGTCTTTTTGGAAGTGGCTGGGGAGCTCTCGGAATTTGGCCTGGTGATCGACTTTCAGAAGATCAAGCCCGTGGTGCGCGAATTGTTGGCGACCCTCAACGAGCGATTCCTGGTCCCCGGAGAGCACCGGGAGCTGCGCGTGAAGGAAGTCGAGCCGGAATCGGTGGAGATCACTTACCGCGAGCGGCGCTACGTGATCCCGAGTCTCGATGTGCGCGTTCTGCCTGTGAACAACACCAGCACGGAGAATTTGGCGGCTTTTCTCGGCCGCGAGATGCTGCGGATCCTGCCCATCGAGTTTCCTGATGTGCGCGTTCGCCAGTTGCGTCTGGCGGTGGAAGAGACCCTGGGGCAGCGTGGGGTCTACGAGTTCCTCGCGGACGAGTAGGTCAGGATTCTGAATCAGCCGGAGACTCGCACTCCGTGCTCATAGAAACCGCTGCGGGTCTCATTGCGGCTGCCGTCGGGCTCTTGCCAGAGCCACTCGCCCACCATCTTGCCGTTGTCATACTCGCCCTGGGCCCGCAGGGTGCCGTCCTGGTACCAACGCTGGGTGCTCCCGTGGCGCCTCCCTTCGAGAAAGAAGGTGCTCTCCTTGGGCTCGCCGTTCCCATGACGGCTGAGGTGCGCGTTGCTGGCCTGAGCATCGCCCCCAAAGAACACCCCTGTGGCTGCGGCGAGGCCGATTAAACCCAAGGTCATGCTGAGGATTTTGAGTTTCATGGGGACCTAGACGGTGCGCCAAGGGGTCTATTCCCGGCCGATCGAATCCCTGTGAAATTGTCCTTCACGGGCCAGGGCCAAGGGGG
>JBLIMI010000470.1:0-3816 GCA_047638655.1 Minisyncoccia bacterium
GATTCTGATGGGGTTGGCGCTACTCGGTTGGGCTTACATGAAGGCGGACGGCTTCGGGGCGATGCTCTCCGCCAAGTCGGCGTTCGACCCGGGGGGCGAAAAGGAAGGCGAATTCATGCTCTACTTTCTGCCCTCACTGACGGGCATGGTGGGGTTCTGGGCCACGCTCTCCCTCAACATCCCGGACTTCACCCGGTATGCGAAGAGCCAGCGCGACCAGGCACTGGGGCAAGCGATCGGCTTGCCGTTCTTCATGACTATGTTCGCTTTCATTGGAGTGGCTGTGACTTCCGCCACGGTGGTGATCTACGGTGAAGCGATTCCGGATCCCACCGAACTCGCGGGGCGCATGGGCGGTGGGTTCGGTGTCATGATCGCCATGGCAGCCCTGACCATCGCGACGCTATCGACCAACATCGCAGCCAACGTCGTTTCCCCTGCGAACGCGATCATGAACCTGGCGCCGCGCAAGGCCAGCTTTCGCCTGGGTGGTTTCATCACCGCGGGAATCGGCGTGGCCATCCTGCCCTGGAAGCTACTCGAATCCACGGACGGCTACATCTTCACTTGGCTCATTGGATACTCAGCTTTGCTGGGTCCCATCGGGGGCATTGTGATCGCGGACTACTTCGTGGTTCGGCGCACGGATGTGGATGTCGAGGGGCTCTACCGGAAGGATGGCGTCTATTGGTACAACAGAGGATTCAATCCGGTCGCGGTGGTCGCGCTCATCCTCGGAGTCGTGCCCAACATTCCCGGCTTTCTCAACGCGGCCGGATTCAGCAGCGATGTTTCGCCGCTGTTCAAGTCCATTTACACCTACGCCTGGTTCGTTGGCTTCGGTATCTCCTCGCTGGTGTACGTGCTCGGAATGAAGCTGCGGCGTTGAGAACCGATCAATCGGTGACCAGTGAGTCCGTGTCTTTCGCGATGTCGCCCTTCCACATGTCGTCCCGTTGGGCTTGTCCGGCTTTCTCGCGTTTGGCTTGCAGTTGGCGTTGCACAAGATCCGCGTGGGTGGAGAAGTAGGGCAAGCTCTTGCCGACGATTTCCTCAACGGAGCTCATCTCGTGCTTCTCCATGAAAGCCTCTAGGCCTTCGCAGAGTTCTGAAATCATCTCGTATCCCTTGAGCATGGCTCCAGTGCAAACCTGCACCGTGCTCGCGCCGAGCAGCATCAATTGCAAGGCATCGTCCGCGGTTTCAACGCCGCCCATGCCGGAGACGCTGGCGCCGGGGCAGGCTCGGGCGATTTCCATCACGTGCCGCAGTGCGATGGGCAGCACGGCACGCCCCGAGTAACCCCCGGGCACCGAGTAGCCTTCCACCGTCGGCATGGGCCGCAGAGTCTCTAGGTTGATTCCAATCACGCACAAGATGGTGTTGATCGCGGATAGGCCATCTGCGCCACCGCGTACAGCGGCCATCGCGGAGAGCGCCGGGTCCGTGACGTTGGGAGTCATCTTGGACCAGACCGGAATGCTGGCGGCGTCTGTGGCCCAGCGGGTCACGCGTTCCACAATCTCGGGATCTTGGCCCATGGCGGCTCCCATCTTGCGCTCTGGCAAGCCATGGGGGCAGGAGAGGTTGAGTTCGATGGCGTCGATACCCGTGGCCTGGGTGCGTTCCACGATTTCAACCCAACGGTCTTTCTCGCACTCTTCCATGACAGAAGCGATCAGGACCCTATCGGGGAAGGCGGCCTTGCACTCGGCGAGTTCTTCGAGCCAGACTTCAAAGGGGCGGTCCGAGATGAGTTCGATGTTCTGAAATCCGAGCACCTTCTTCTTGTTGTCGCGATCCGTCAGCTTGCCGTAACGAGGAACAACGTTATGCACCTTGCTGTGATCGAGGCTGACCGTCTTGCAGACAATGCCTCCCCACCCAAGCTCAAAGGAGCGCTTGATCACCCGTGCATTGGTTCCGGGAGGACCCGAGGCGAGCACGAAGGGGTTGGGGAAACGGATGCCGTCGACGTCGATGCTGAGGTTGGCCATGGGAGGACAGGGTCAGGAAACAGAAGCCGCGAAGGATTCGCTGAGGATCTGGAGCGCTTCGTCGATGTCGGCGGCGCTCACGTTGAGGGCTGGGGAGATGCGCAAGACATTGTTATGCAAGCCGCCCTTGCCAATCAGCAGTCCCCGCTCGCGGCAGGACTCGAAGAGCTTGGCCGTGGCTTCGGGATTCGGAGTGCGGTCTCCCGCGGGTTCGTCGACCACGAGTTCAATGGCCTGCATTAACCCCTTGCCTCGTACGTCACCGAGAATGCGCGGGTAGCGCCCCTGGAGTTCTTCCAGTCCGGCCCGCAGTCGTTCGCCTTGCACTTGGGAGTTGTCCACCAAGTTGTCGCCCTCGATCACACCGAGGGTGGCGTTGGCAGCAGCGGCGGAGATGGGATTGCCACCGAAGGTCGAGATTTGCAGGGCCGTGAAGGCGTCAGCGATCTCTGGTGTCGCAATCGTGACGCCCAGGGGCATTCCATTGGCCACACCCTTGGCCATGGTCATGATGTCGGGCTCAACCCCCCAATGCTCGATTCCAAACAGCTTGCCACCGGTTCTGCCGAAGCCAGTCTGGACCTCGTCGCAGATGAAGACTCCGCCCGCCTTGCGGACGATGTCCACGGCGATTTCGAAGTACTCCTTGGGTGGCGTGATGAAACCGCCTACACCTTGGATGGGCTCGGCGATGAAGCCCGCGATCTTGCCGGTGGTGGTGGTTTGAATTAACTCCTCGAGATCCGTGGCGCAGGCGACGTTGCACCCGGGATAGGTCTGCTTGAGCGGGCAACGGTAACAGTAAGGCGAGAGACCGTGCTTGATGCCGGCCACCTGGCTGGGGATGGCACGCCAGGGTGACTGGGCGGTCAGCGATTGAGCAAGCAAGGAGCGGCCAGAGTAGCCGTGCCGCAAGGCGATCAACTCGATGGAACCCGTATAAACCTGGGCCAAGGCAACGGCGGTTTCATCCGCTTCCGTGCCGGAGGCCGTGAACATGCTCTTTTGCAGTCGCCCCGGAGTGATACGGGCCATGCGTTCAGCGAGTTCCACGATCGGTAGAGTCGGGTAGAGCGTGGACACGTGGCCCAGCCGATCCAACTGCAGCTTTATGGCCTGGTTGACCCGCGGCTCACAGTGGCCCACGGATACGGTCAAGATGCCCCCAAAGAAGTCCAGGTAGGTCTTCCCGTCTGCATCGGTCACGTGCAGGCCCTCGCCGTCGGTCAAGACCACGGACTGTTCGTAGTAATTGCCGACGGAGGGCAGCAGGTACTCCGCGTGCTTCTGACGGACCTCTTCGCTGATCCCTTTGGCCGGTGAATCGCTCACTAGAGGCTCCTCTCGATGTAGCGGCCAGCGCCGCGTTCTACCTTGAGATCACCGGCGGCAAATTGGACGCGCCCGTTGACGATGACGGTTGATGCCCCGCCCTTGGTTTCAAAACCTTCGAAGATGTTGCTGTCCACTTTGTGCAAGTGGGTGGAGGCCGAGATGACTCCCGTGGTCGCCGGATCCCAAACCACCAGGTCAGCATCAGCGCCCAGCGTGATCGATCCCTTACGCGGATACATTCCGAACAGCTTGGCCGCGCGGGTGGAAGTCACATCCACGAACTCGTTCAAGCTCAAGCGACCAGTCAAGACGCCGTAGGTGTACATCAAGGACAGCCTGTGCTGAATGCCCGCCGCACCATTGGGGATCTTGCGGAAGTCGTCCTTGCCCATGTCTTTCTGACCCACCAAGTTGAATGGGCAGTGGTCCGTCGCTACCACTTCTAAGGTGCCGGACTTGAGAGCGTTCCAGAGGGGCTCCTGAT
>JBLIMI010000471.1:0-3804 GCA_047638655.1 Minisyncoccia bacterium
GCGAGTCGGTCACGCGCCGCGTGCGGGCTGGCGTGGGAGCCGGTGTTGTAATGACTGTGGAGGCTCGTGATCCAGAGGAAGCGCGCGCTGCGATTCGTGGGGGCGCTGACGTGGTCTTGCTAGACAACATGACGCCTTCGGATTTGACGTCGCTCATGCCCAGCTTGCGGGCGCTCGCTCAAGAGTTGGGAAGTGGCGTCCAGTTTGAAGCCTCGGGCGGCATCGACAGGAACACTCTAGAGCAGTACGCCGCCGTTGGGATCGATCGTGTTTCCATTGGAGCTTTGACCCACTCCTCTCCGTCCCTGGATCTGTCCCTTTACATGGAGCCTCTGCCTTGAGCGACCAAGAGCGCAAGGAGTTGAACCTCGACCTACCGGCAGCTCATAGCGCTGGGCGCATGGCTCGCCAAGTGGTGGGTAAGTTCGCGCTTGAACAGGGGATCGGCGAGGACGAGGTTGGCACGCTGGAGCTTGTGGCTAGCGAGTTACTCTCCAACGCTGTGGACCACGGTGGAGGCGGTTCGGCCATGGAAGAGAGCGATCTGGAGTCCGATGTGCGCATGCACCTGCGTTTGTTTGTGAACGCTGCTGGCTGGGAGTTGCGCGTGGCGGATCAGGGCGGGGGCAATCCTTCTGAGTTGGCGCCCTACCTGGATGATCGTGAGTTGCCGGACTTGGAAGATGAGCGCGGCCGTGGATTCTTCCTGCTCGTTCAGATGCTCGACAAGCTTTCCGTCGTCCGTTCCCCTGACGGTAAGGGGCTCGAGTTCATCGCGCGCAAGCGAGTGGGCTGACGTCAGGGGCATGTCGAGCAGGGCGGATGAACCGGGGGCGTTGCTGAGCAGCTTGCGAGCAGTGGGGCGCCTGTTCCTGCGTCTCCCGCCCGTGACGGGACCACTCTTGGTGGTGCTCTGGGGGGGGGTGATTTGGTCGCTCTCGGCCATGGAAGGGGGCGACATGCCGCCGAACTTCTGGAAGTCGTGGCTCAATAACTCAGCCCACGCGCCGCTCTTCGGGTTCCTGGCCTTTCTTTCCCTGGTTGCTTTTCCCCGGAACGCCGGCTGGCCAGTCGTTGGGCGCTTCGCAGTTCTCCTGACCATGGCCAGCGTTGGGATCTACGCGGGCGTGGACGAGTGGCATCAGTCGCAAGTCGCCGGTCGAGATGCCTCAGGTCTCGATGTGCTGACCGACACGGTTGGAGCCGGCGTGACCCTATGGGTCGCCGGCTATCTCGGAGTGGCAGAGGCTACAGGGCGGGGCGTTGCCTTGCGTTTGGCGCTTGGCTTGTCGTTCTGCGCGCTCGCCGGGCTTACAGCGAGCCTGGTGTGAAGCCAGGAATTCAGCGCCGAACCCCTAACTTCGGAAGCGAGACAGGCAGTCCTCTAAATTCTTGGCGAGAACGCTCAACTGCTCGCAAGCAATCCGGGTCGTGGCGGCCTCTTCGGCCTCATTGAGGGTGGCTGCACTGACGGAGGCGATACTCTGTGTAATGAGGCTTGTGGCCTCGGCAGATTCGGCCACGCTGATGGAGACGACTCTCGCGGTGGATGCGGATTCGCTCACCCGGGCGGCAATCTCGTTCGTGGAGGCGCTTTGCTGTTCCACGGCAGCGGCGATACCGGAAGAGATCAACTTGATACGTTGAATCACTTCGCTGATCTCGCCGATTGCGGTCACCGCACTGTTGCTCGAACTCTGAATGCCCTCGATACGTCCACGAATGTCTTCTGTCGCCTCTGCGGTTTGCTTCGCCAATTCCTTGACTTCGTTGGCGACCACGGCAAACCCTTTGCCGGCATCTCCAGCACGTGCAGCTTCGATGGTGGCATTGAGTGCAAGCAGGTTGGTCTGTTCGGCGATGTCTTCGATGGTTTCGATGACCTTGCCGATGGCATTCGCAGCAGAGCCCAGTCTGCCAATATTGTGATTGCTGGCCTCGGCCAGGATGGATGCCTTCTGGGACACTTCGGCGGCCTCGTGGGCACTGCCAGAAATCTCGCGAATGCTGGCCGTCATCTCCTCCACGGCGGCGGAGGCGGAGGTCGCGCTCTCGGAGACGTCTTGCGCCGAATTTGCCATCGAACGAATGTTGATGCTCATTTCCTCGGAGGCAGCAGAGACCGACATGGACTCATTGCTCGATTGTGTTGCGCTGGAGAAAATCGACTGAGCTGCCACATTCAAGTCCCTCGATGAGCTGGCTAGGAATTTGGCGTTGACTCCCACATCCTTGATCATCAACTTGAGATTCTGAACCATTTGGTTCAGAGCTGTGGCTAGTTGGCCGGTCTCATCCATCGAAGTGACTTCCATGGACTTGGTCAAGTCGCCATCCGCGATGGCTTCAGCCAAGCTGACTGCTTCCTTGAGAGGGCCCGTTATCGTGCGCGTGATCCAGAATCCAATCAGGCCCGAGAGAGTGAGCCCGATCATGAGTAGCGCCCACTCTAGCTGGACCAGCGAATGGGCGGTGTTCTTGGCGTCGGTCGCTTCGAGCTCGAAGACGTGAGTCTGGTCGGTACTGAGTTCCTGAAGCGCCTTCGAAATCAGCATAGCCTTGGGCGCAGCTTCGATACTGAGCAAGTGGTTGGCCACGTTCCAATTTGCGCCGGAGCGAATCGCAAACATCTGAGAAGGAAGCCGGGAGAACTGCTCTCGGGCGCTGCCGAATGCATTGAGCGCCTCGACTTGCTTCCCTGTCAGTAAGTGGGAATTAGAATTCAGCTCACGGAAGCAGGCGTGGGTCTGGGACCACTGTGAATCAAACTCGTCGCTCCAGGTGCTCTCGCCGGACACGAGGAAGGCGTGCAATGCTGCCAGGGAGATGCCCAACGATCCTTGCAGGTTGGCCATCAAGCCCATCAGGTGTTTGCGTTGGACCGTGGCTTCTAGGGAGCTCTCGATCTCAATCATGTGCGCTGCACTGGAACTCAGCACGGCGGCTTGCGGGGAGGCCTGCTCGGTCATCAGTTTGGTAGCGGGCAAATTTTCGGCCGTGTGGGCCATGGACTCGATTTTCTGTTGCGCGAGCTGATATTCGTCCAGTGCTATGCGGATGGCGCCCAACCGTTGAACGTCCGCTTGTTCCGTCCACTGCTTGGAGAGTTCAGTCATGCTGTCGATGGCGGGCCCAATCTCCGTTCCCCAAGCGTCAGCACGCTCCTCCTTGAAACTCTCGTTGCCAAGGATGATCCAGCCACGTAAGGCGGCCAATGAATGGTTGATGCCATTGCGAAGCTCTGCGTTTGCGCGCACGGAGGGCGTGGTCACGCTGAGCAAGCGCTGAGTTGCATCCTCGGTTGACTGGACGGCAATCACGGTGGCGATGACCGCACCTGCCAGGACGAGTCCTGTGGTGGCGAATCCGAGACCGATCTTCGATCCAAGGCGTCGCGTGTTGAGTAGCTGGAACTTCATGGGGGTGCTCTGCAGAGAGGAGGTGGACTTCTCCATGGGTCGGATTCTGGCCGGTCTCAATTGAGCCTCGCTGGCGGATCCACGGAGATAGCTGTTCCGAATCAGGGCAAGTTGCAGGATGGTTTGCTTTGGGATTCAGGCTGGCCCCAGTGCAAAACGATATAGGTACACCACGCTCGCGGACTCTCCGCAGCTGGCTCACCGACAGAACGAACACTGACTACTCATGTCCAACTCAAATTCGACGACCCAGGGCTCGAGCCCTGGATTCTAGTTCTCGACCCTTCGGACACCGTGCGCGATTCTTGTCGTGAAGCGGTAACCGCCCGCGGACTCGAGTTTCGTATCGCCGAGAATGTGCCGGAAGCACTCGGGATGATTTACG
>JBLIMI010000472.1:0-3803 GCA_047638655.1 Minisyncoccia bacterium
CCTTTCCAAATTCAGCAGTCGTTCCCATCGAGTCGAAACTCCTGGTCTCTGAGGCCGCGGATCAGAAGTCCAAGCTCTCGCCGTAGAACTCGTTGATGTCCGCTTGCTGAATCGCGATCGAAACGACCCCGAGGCCGACAATCGCCAGCAAGAGGCAGATCAATGCCAAATCCGAGTGAACCCGCATGCCGCGCTGTTCCTGAATTTCGTTGATGCCATTGGCCATCCGATACTCGTAGTAGATGGTGAACAGCCCACAGGTAACGAGACCAAGAAGCAGCCACATCATGAAGTCGTACTCTTCACGCCCGAGGAACGCATTCAACGTTTGCATCTGCTTGTACTGCCAATAGATGGCGTACAGCCCGCAGGTAACGATTACCAGAATTATGCCAACGCCGATGCTGATGACGCCTTCTTCTGCGGGATAGGGATGGTTCTGCTGCATGAATCCGTTGGCTGGGTTCCTTGAGGGAAGTTGTCGCAGGCGGCTACCCGGGCACTGGCGCGATATTCTAGTTGAGTTCGGGCCAAGAAGGCCAGCGCAGGCAGCCTAGCATCATCTACTGAACCGGGCCTGTACCCTGAGTTTCTGTAAGAATTCGTGCGTGGCCCAAAGGCCAAACGACGGCAATTGGCCGGCCAATTACCTCAGATAGTGAAGTCCAGCCCCAATCTCTCCCGTCGCGGCTGCTCAGAGAGTTATCGCCGAGCAGAAAAATCTGATCCGGCCCCAGTTCCACCGCTTCTTGAACCGCGAAGTCTCCACGCGGGAAGTAGTGCAGGTCGCGTGAAACGCGAATGCCGGAGATTTTCGCGCGGCCCATGTGACCACCAATGAACACACGGTCGGAGGGGGGTGAGGTGCCGAGCCGGGCGGTGTCTAGCGCGAACAAGCGATTGCTAGCGTAGTCCCGTGAGAAAACCTGCTCTCCATCGAGGTCAAAGGTCAAACGATTGTTCGCGTTGGCAAAGCGCAACTCGTGGGACCCCGAACCCCAGGCACAAGCATTCTGTTGGACAAGTTCTCGATTGTGAAGCAGTCGAACTTGTGCTTCTGACCCTTGTGATGTGTCGAGCAAGAGTTCGAACACGTCCCCTTGTTCGACGAGCCCCAGGTGCATGACAAAGCCCGGTTGGCTCACCTCCAGCGAGCACTCGATCATGGCATCCGCCACAGGTTCCTGGCCTTGCACCCGTTCGCCGTCCGGGCCCAGGTAGTGGTCCTTGAGTCCCAGACGCATGTAAAGGCTGGCAGCCATGGTTCCTTCTGGAACCTCGCTGGCGTCGACCATCCAGCCCTTCGCGGAACGAGTCCAGGCTGACACCATGCGGAAGTCTAGCGTCAAATCGTTCCACCTCTCGTCGAAGATTGGCACCCAGGGCATGCCTTCTTCTCGAAGAATTTCACCGTCGATCCAAAGGTCCCCACCCCGAATGAGCACGGACTCGCCCGGCAAGCCGGCAACGCGCTTCACTAGCGGTTCACTTTCGTCTTCCGGAAGAATCACCACGATGTCCTGTCGCTCGATCGATTCCGCCCTTCCGTAGGCCACGAGCACACGGTCCCCGCCGCTGGCTGCACCATGCAGCGTCGGCTCCATGGAAGGGCTGTCGACGTAGTAAACGCCGAAGAAGAAGGCTCGCAAGAGAAGGGTGCCGGCCACCAGGGTGAGCAGAGTCCAAATCCAAAGTCGCGGCTTCTTCAAGTGCTCAAACTCCGACAAGCATTCCAGCCACGGCCAGGTAAAGCGCCGTTCCGGAGATGTCACTGACCGTGATCAGGAAAGGCCCCGCAACCACTGCGGGGTCAATGCCAATGCGTCTGCAAGTCATGGGCACTCCGCAACCCAAGAACGCCGCCCAGGTAACGGCGCAAGTAATCGCCGTTCCAATCGCAATCGCAAAGCGACCGTCTTCCGCGCCCGTCCAGTACAAGATACCGGTGGTCAAAGCTCCGCAGAGCAACCCAATCACCATTCCAACAATCGTCTCCGAAACGAGCACCGATCCTTCTCGATCGGGCTCAACCTCCCCGGTCGCAAAGGCGCGCACGAGAATCGTTGACGCCTGAATTCCCACGTTGCCCGCCAGGCCAATGATGATTGGAATGAAGCGCAATAGGCTGGCTTCGGGTGACTCACCACCCACGGCTCTTTCGATGATCCAGGCGGTCACCAGCCCACCCAGCACCGTGAGCGCCTGCAAGGGAATGCGCCCCCGAACGCGCTTCATGATCGGAAGCCTCGTTTGGTGTTCTGCTGAAGTTCCCACCAGCTTCAGCATGTCCTCACTGGCCTCGTCCTCTAGCACATCCTGCGCGTCGTCCGCGTGCACGATGCCGACAATGGCCCCAATGGCATCCACTACGGCGATCTCGTTCAGGCCATACTTTTGGATGCGCAAGGCAACCTCTTCCTGATCCATGCCCACCGGCACAATGATCGGGTCAGTCATGGCCAACTCGATCTCTTCATGGATCGAGTGGCGCAAGAGTTCCCGGTCGGGCGCATAGCCAACGGGTCTATTATCAGCATCGACAACGAAGACCCCGGCGCTTTCATCCGCTTCCGAGGCCTCCTGCTTCAGATGCTTGATGGCGTCGCCAATGCGTGTGTTTTCCGGGATCACGACGAACTCCGTCGTCATTAGCCCCCCCGCGCTTTCGGGGTCATAGGAGGCCAACTCGCGCAACCCGCGGGCGCGCTCGAAGTCCACATTGCGCAACACGCGTTCGGTCACTTCACGCCCAGTGATCGCAAGCATGTCCACTACATCGTCCGCCGCCATCTCTTCCACGATGGCTGCAATTTGACGCGGGGTCAGCTGCTCGAGTAGCTGTTCGCGAAGGGAATCCTCCGCCTCCGCCAACACCTCGGCGCGCATTTCCAGGCTCAGGGCCTCGAAAGCCATCCAGGTTTCCCGGTCCGTGAGGTCGAGCATCGCTTCCGCGATGTCTACCTCGTGCAGGCCTTCGAGGGTCTGCTCCAGGTCCGAATGGGTGCCTTCCAGCGCGGCAAGAATCAACTCCCGCGGCGTTGCCGGCCCTTGCTCTCGATTCCTCTGTTCTTGTCCTGTGTCTGACACGGTCGTCCTCTCTAAAGATCTGGCAGGGATTCTATCCCCAGCTTTGCCCCGCGGGCGAGCCAGAAACGGAAGCAAACGGCTCACCGGGTGAGTATCCTGATGATCTGAGTGCTTTGAACTTCCCCTCAATGGAGTCTCTTCGTGGGTTTCAATCAATCTTCGTCACCAGCATGAAATCGAAATCACCCCGGACGACCACGCGCAGTCGCTGCGCAAGCACACTCATGGCTGCAGGCCTCTTGCTCTTGGGTCCCTCAGCGACCGCTCCCGCACGGCCAGCACTCGCAGGGGTGGAGCCCTTTGGCCAGGTTGTGGGTTCCGCGGATCAACTCGCTAAGAGCCTCACGCAACTCGCAGCCGCACGCGAAGCCCATGCCGAGCGAGACTTGACGGCAACGAGAACAGAGCTCGCCGAGTCATGGGACTCGTTCGCGCTTGCGCGTGACGAGCTGCGGACCGAACCAAGAGGCATTCACCACGCTGCCGACATCGCCGTTCTAGCTAAACTCGCCAATGACTTTGAACTGGCCGCTTCTATATGGAAGTGGATCATCGAAGTCAGTCCAGCGAACACGCAACTGGAGTCGAAGCAGGTTTTGCAGGCTCAGGTGAATCTGAGTGCGATGTTGGGTAAGCTCGGGGACAACCGTGGAAGCCTAGCTCTTGCACGGAAGACACTGGCGGGCTTTGGCGAACACTATTCGGCCAGCCACCCG
>JBLIMI010000473.1:0-3792 GCA_047638655.1 Minisyncoccia bacterium
ATTCGCCCAGGATGTTCCGTTTTCGATGAGTCAGGAGCACAGTTCCGTCGCGCCCGATCAACACAGCTGAGTTGTGCAAGCGGCCGTCACGTTGCTCTGCGAGTCCCAGGGAAATCATCACGCGATACTTGCGCGCCAAATGCCCCAGTCGCTCTGTGCTCGGTCCAGGAATGGTGCCCGCGATCTGATGAGCAGTGGGATTGACCCATCCGAGTAGGCAGGCCTCGGGGAAACAGGCGATGTCAGCGTCATCTGCTGTCGCAGCCGCCAGAGCAAGCTCGATTCGCTTGAACGTGGCTTCCCGATCTCCATCCACCAGGATCTGACAAGCAGCGACTCGGAGCCCTTGTGGGTCTGTTGCCTGAATCGATGCACAGCCCATCAGCAGAAACAGAAGAGTGCACACAGGATGACGATAGCTCATGGGACAGAGCATAGCCGAGGGATCGTGCTCTTGAGTCTCCGGCTCAGCCGCCCAATTCGGCGAGCAGCTCGTTCCATCTCGGATCGGCTGCGAGCACGGCGACGAACGCGGCGGACTCGCGCAGTAGGCTCAAGTCGTCGAAACCCTCGCCGATGGCAAATTCAAGTGACTCAAAGCAGCGCTCGCGACCATCGATCACAAGGTCCAGAGCGAGCGGCTGGGTCCGCTTCACACACTGGACCCACTCAGCCCACAAGTCGGCATTGAAGACCATGCGACGGGGATTGTCCTCCATCAGGGCTTCGTGAGCTTCGATCGCGCTCTCTGCCTCTTCCCGTTGGTCGAGGAACAGTAAGGCGAGCGCCCGGCTGTAAGCGATGGAGCTCGCGATTGTCGGGAGCGTTGCGTGCCCCGGGTCCACTTCCCGTGCGATCTCGAGTGCCTTGTCGCCACGCTGCAAGAGCTCGAGGGCTTGGTCGGCGCCCTGGGTTGAAGAGAGCAGGACAGATGCCCAGTTGGCGAGGCCAAGGGCCGCGCGTTGCGCCGTCCCGAATTGGCGCGGCTGAACACGGAAGTCTTCTTCCGCAAGCTCTGCTTGAACTTGAGTGCAGGTGATTGCCTCCGAGAGCTTGCCCGCTTGCATCAAATTGCTAGCGTGATCCACTAAGCTGCCGAAGAGCAGGGCACTAAAGCGTTCGATTGAAGGGAACTGTGCAGCCAGCACTCGGACTTGTTCGAGAGCGGCTTGGCTGTGTTTGAGAGCCTCATCAATTTGCCCGAGCCTCGTGAGACCAAGGGAGTAGCTGCGCGTGTGTTCGATCAAGTTCTCCCGAATGCGCGGATCCTCCGGATCCAATGCGGCGGCTCTTGTACTGAGCTTCAAGATCAACTTCGATTCGGCGAGGTCGGTGTCCACGGGCCCCAAACTTGCTGTAATCAGGAGTCGTGCTGAGCGTATGTTGGCAGCGTTCTGATTGAACTTCGCGTTTGCGGGATTCTCTTCAAGGAGTGACGATGTCAAGTCAACGCCTTCCTCAGCGATGGCCAGCGCTTCCTCTAAGCGCCCGGCGTCGAGCAACAGGATCGCATAAATTTTGAGACCGACGGTGAGCTGCGCTTTTCCAGCGCCGTCGACCATGTTCTCTGCGGCCACCTCACGAAGCAATTGCAGGGCGGACTCATATTCCTCCAGCACTTCCGGCGTGGGGCCAGAAAGGGTATTCAGAGCTGCGTAGCGCTCGTTGCCCAGGGACATCTCACGCTTGTACAAAGGGCGCAGTTGACTGGGCCCAATCGCCATCAGGTCGCTAAAGATTTGGACTTGAGCCTTGTACGAGGCACGCGCTTCTTCGAAGCGGCCGATGTCACCCAGGACATCCCCCTTGAAACGCATGATGTGGCCGAGTTCTTCACGCACGACGAGATCATTGGGGCGTTCCTTCTCCAGTTCACCCACCATTTCTTGGGCCAATTCAATGGCTTCCAGTCGGGTGCGTTGCATGTGTGGCGTACGCGCGAAGGAATCGTTTGCCATGCCTCGCAGCAAGCGACGGATCGCGTCTAGCGTTAGCTCCAGGTGACGATCCGCGCTGGCTCTAGCCTCCTGTTCGACCTGGTAGGCAGCTTGGACCTGCGTCATGGCCCACTGAGTGACCAAGGCCCAGCCAATGGGGCCGACGGTGATCAAGAGCAGCGCCGCCGCTTGCGCCGGTCTGCGCCGTGCCCAGCGCAACATGCGTAAGGCGACACCAATCGGGCGGGCTTGGATTTGCTTTCTCGCTAGCTGTCGCTCGATATCCTCCGCAAATTCGGCGGCACTTCTGTACCGCTGGCGTGGATCACGGTCCATGGCCTTGAGGCACAGAGTCTCCACTTCCTTGCTGAGGAGCGGGTGAAAACGACGCGGGGGGTCCGGGTTGGCGTCGAGAATCAATGAGCGCAACTGGACTGCGGACTGACTTCGAAAGGGCTTTTGGAGTGTCAACAACTCGAAGAGCGTTACGCCCAGACCGTAGATGTCCGTGCGCGCATCCAGGTCCCTAGAGCTTCCCTCGATCTGTTCCGGCGCCATGTACGGAAGAGAACCCGGTTGTGCGCCGGTTCTCGTCCAGCGATGGGCTTCCGGAACAGTGGCGAGACCGAAGTCAACCAGGATGGCTTGACCCTGGGCCGTGAGCATGATGTTGGACGGCTTGACGTCGCGGTGCAGCACGCCATTGGAATGCGCGTGCTCGAGGGCGCGCGCCACTTGCGCCACGATTCGTAGAACGGTGTCCTCGTAGGAGCCTCCAAAAGCCTGTTCGTCGGGCGTTGGTGATCCCATTTCTGGCGGCAGTGCGCTCTTCAGGGCAGCGGCCATATCAGAGCTGCTGAGTTCTTCTGGGACGCGCGTCGTCAATCCTCTCAGAAGCGTGTCGAGCGAGGCTCCAGGTATCCAATCTTGTACAAGGAACGGGATACCGTGCTCTTCCCCCGAACCAAGTACCCCTACAATGCCCGGATGCTTGAGCAGCGCAGCCGAGTCCAACTCCCGTTGAAAGCGTGCGCGTGCGCGGTCGAAATAGAGCTGTTCGGGACGGATCAGCTTGAGGGCGACGACTTCGCCCTTGGTATTTTCGGCGAGAAAGACGACGCCCATGCCTCCCGATCCGAGGCGACGCTTGAGGGTGTAGCCTCCGAGTTCCTCCGGGAAATTTTCCTCGACGTCGACTTCGGGTTTCAACAAGCCCGCCGAGCGCAGCGCATCCAAGCTGTCACGTAGATCGTCTTCCCGGTGAGGGTGGTCCGCAAGCAGTTGGTCTAGCGTGGAATCGTGGGATGCCCCTTCTTCTCTGCGCTCCAGGTAAGCAAAAACAAGGGCATCAAGCTCTACATCTTGATCTGCTTTCGAGGCTAAATCCATGTTACTTGCGCTCCCCAATGACTGGGCTAGGATGATTGGGGCGAGTGAGGAGCATGGGGCGGACTTGGATTCTTGGTCTATGTTAATCGAGGGGTTCGATGGGCGAGCTTTCACCAGGGTTGTCATCGGTAACTCGACAGTGACGTCACGTGCATTCCATGAGGAATGATACCCTTCAAACGTGGATGATGATCTTGATGCCCTGACAGAGGCGGCCGCCAGAGGCGAAAGGGGGGCGTTGGAGGCGTTGCTCGAGCACCATTTGCCCGCCTTGCGTGCCTACATTCGGGTTCGTGCGGGTGCTGGCGTGCGTCAGCGCGACTCAAGCTCGGACTTGGTCCAGTCCGTCTGCCGAGAGGTGCTCGAAAACGGCGCTCGATTTAGGCACCCCAGCGAATCGGCCTTTCGACGCTGGCTATTCACGACAGCCCTGAGAAAAATTATAGACCGTAAGAACTTTCACCAG
>JBLIMI010000474.1:0-3787 GCA_047638655.1 Minisyncoccia bacterium
TTTCATGGTCTCTAGCTCCCTTCTGTGCATCGGGGCTCAGCGGCTTGGTCGCAAGATCTGTGACAACTGCAAGCTCGATGTGGACATTCCCAATGAAGGCCTGATCGAAATGGGCTTTCTGGAATCCGAACTTGGCAAGCAGCAGCTTTTTGGAGCAAACCCCAACGGGTGTCCGCGCTGCAACGCCGGCTACAAGGGCCGCTTCCCAATTCTTGAAACACTCTACTTGGAAGAGAATCTGCGCAAGATGATCGTCGAAGGAGCTTCTGTACACGACCTGAAACGCGAGGCGGTGAGCCAAGGGATGATTTCCCTGCGTCGGGTCGCTCTGTTGAACGCAATGCGCGGATGCACGTCCATCGAAGAAGTGCTCCGCGTGACCATGGCTGATGAATAGGTAAAAGACTAGTGACCAGTTTTAAATACGCAGCGAAAGGCCCCGGTGGCAAAACAGTCGAAGGCGAGATCGAAGCCAGCGACCGCACAGAGGTGCTCAATGAACTCCGCCGGAAGAACCTGGTGGTGATGAGCATCGATGAAGTGAAAGGCCGCAAGAAGGGCCGCAGGGGCAAGACTGTCTCGAGCAGAGGGGTCAAGCCCAACGCGACTCGGGTGCAGCTTGTGCTTTTCACTCGTCAACTCTCGACGATGATCGGCGCGGGTATCTCTTTGCTCGAAGGCCTCGACGTGCTGGGGGATCAGGCCGAGACACCGCCCTTCAAGGCGTGTTGTGAGCTGCTCAGTGCCGAGGTGAGGGGTGGTTCTGACCTCTCCGCAGCCATGGAGAAGTGCCCCAAGGCTTTCAGCGAGCTGTACGTCAGCATGGTCAAGGCGGCTGAGGTCTCCGGTCAGATGGACATCATCCTGGTGCGCTTGGCGGATTACTTAGAATCCGCGGAAGAGTTGCGGCGCGAGATCAAGTCGGCGATGACCTATCCAGTCGTTTCCATGGTGCTGGTGTCTGCCATTACAGCGTTCCTGATGATCGGCATCGTACCAGGCTTCCGCCAGGTCTTCGATTCACTCGATAGCGA
This sequence comes from Minisyncoccia bacterium, assembly GCA_047638655.1. Lineage (GTDB taxonomy): Bacteria > Planctomycetota > UBA1135 > UBA1135 > JABACD01. Next base: position 1,035 of record JBLIMI010000474.1, read on the forward strand.
GTTGCCCACCTTGACCAAGGTGGTGCTGGAAACCTCAGAATGGATGCGCGCCAACTGGATCATCGGGATGGGGATCATCAGTGCCGTGATGTTCGGAGGCTGGTCAATTCTCAAGACGGAGAAGGGACAGTTTGCGTACGACAAGCTAAGCCTTAAAGTGCCGGTCTTTGGGCCGCTCTTCAGCAAGGTCGCCCTGGCTCGTTTCTCGCGCACTTTCTCGACTCTGATCCGTTCTGGCGTGCCTATCATGGGCACCCTAGATATCGTGGCGGCCACTTCGGGCAACCGCGTGATCTCCAAGGCCGTGCTGGCATCCCGTGAAGCGGTTCGCAGCGGCAACATGCTTTCGGAACCCCTGGCACAGTCGCCAGTCTTCCCGCCCATGGTCGTGCGCATGATCGCGATTGGTGAGAAGTCTGGTGCTCTCGAGACGCTTCTCGAAAAGATTGCTGACTTCTACGACGCCGAAGTCAAGGCGACCGTCAAGTCGCTGACAAGTCTGATCGAGCCCATTCTGATCTCGGTCATGGGTGTCATGGTCGGTGGCGTGGTGCTTTCCGTGTTCTTGCCGATCCTCGACGTCGTCGGAAATTTGAGCGGTAGCAAGTAAGACTGACTCAGTTCTGAACAGGGCGGGGTGTTGCGAGAGCAACACCCCGCTTTTTCGTGTCCATTCAGCGCCTAAATACTGCCCAGGAAATCAAAGATAGAAGGGACTTCGTTCAAGAGTTGGGGAGCGTCAGGCCGATAGCCCGTTTGTGAGACAGTTCCACAGGGTTCGCCCGGTGGTCTGTATCGCAGTGGACCGGGCAATGGCGCGGCTCACAGGTCAGGCGCGAGTCCGACCGAATTCGTTAATGGGTCGGGGCGTGAAGGCCTCCGAGCCATCTTGAGGGAAAGCAATCACCAAACACTACAAATGATCCGTAACAGGAACCGAGCGGGCTTCACGCTCATTGAACTCATGATCGTGGTCGCTATTATTGCGATCATTGCATCTATCGCCATTCCGAAGCTTCTGAGCGCACGCTTGGCAGCCAACGAGTCCGCAGCAATTGCAACGCTGCGTTCTATCTCCTCTGCACAAGCACAGGTTCAGTCCTCTGCAGCCGTCGACACCGATTCTGACGGTGGCGGTGAGTACGCTTACCTCGCCGAGCTCGCAGGCACCATTGCCATGCGTGTCGACGACGGTACAGGCGCACCCACACTTGGTGCCGTGACTGACATCCTGGCACCGGCAGTGCTCTCCTCGGCCTTTGGTCAAATTGACGCTAACGGTGTCGTGGCTCGCTCGGGCTACAGCTTCAGCCTCTTTTTGCCTGACCCCAACTCTCCCGCTGTGGGAGTCGCCGAGGCGGTTCTTGGTGGTGGAGCAACGGGTCCCGACAACTGCGAGATCCTCTGGTGCGCTTACGCTTGGCCGACACAGTTCGGTCAGTCCGGCAACCGCGCCTTCTTCATCAACCAAGAAGGTGACCTGCTGCAGACCAACAACCGTACAGTCCTTGGACAGTACGACGGCACTGCCAATCGTCCTGCTTACGACGCTGCTTACGTTGCATCGGACATGAGCTCGGCTATCGCTTCTGGTATTGCCGGACAAGACGGCAAGACCTGGGTTCCCGTTCAGTAATCTCGGGTAACTGACTGCAAGGACAAGCCGGTTCGCCGGCTTCCTCAAGAATGGAGCGTCGCCTTTATGGCGGCGCTTCGTTCATTACTATTGGCGCGATTCAGGCAAGCCCGAACAGGCGTGTGGCATTGTCGCTCGTGATCGTGGCCAACTCACCGATGTCCAACGAGCGTGTCTCAGCAACGCAGCGCAAGACTTCGACGACCAGCGCCGGTTCGTTGCGTTTGCCGCGATTGCCCTGCGGGGCGAGGAAGGGACAATCAGTCTCGACGAGCAGTCGATTGCTGGGGACTTCCCGAGCGGCTTCGCGGTTGGCGCTGTTCTTCGGAAAGGTGACCACACCCGAGAACGAGATGTAGAAGCCCAGGTCCAGGTAGGGTCCAAGCTCCAACGTTCCCATGGTGTAGCAATGCATCACGCCCCGCACCCCTGGAAACTCACCGATCAACCTCAAGGTGTCCTCGTGAGCTTCCCGCGAGTGGACGATGATGGGCTTGTCGAGTTCGACGGCCCAGCGTAGGTGCTGGCGGAACATCCGCTGCTGGTCTTCGCGCGGTGAGTACTCTTTGAAGTAGTCGAGTCCGCTCTCGCCCACGGCGACGCACTCGGGGCGCCCGCAAAGTTCTCGAATCGCAGCCAAGGTTTCGTCGCTGACGCCCTCCGCGTCGTGCGGATGAATTCCGGCGGTTGGGTAGAGGCCCGGTTGTCCCTCGCAGAGCGAAAAGCACGAGCGCGAAGTCTCGAGGTCCGTGCCCACGACGAGCATGCGATCGACTCCCGCCTCCCGCGCACGTTCAATAACGGCGGCCCGGTCCTCATCGAAGTTGTTCCAGAAGATGTGCGAGTGCGTGTCAGTAATCACTCGCAGTTGTCCTCAATCATGTCGGCGAGGAACAACAGGAAGTTGTTGTCGGCTTCCATCGTAGAGATTTCAGCGAAGATGGCGCAGGCCTCCTCACGCGGGAAGGACTCCTTGATCGCCTGGGCCGCTTTGCGCCGCAGGTAAGCATTGCCCGTTGACTCGACCAGGATTTGGCGCAGGGCCATGTGAGCGTGGGGGGTCTTGTGCTTGCCCAACTCCTTGACTGCTTGGTGACGTGCCGCGTCATCCTTGTAG
>JBLIMI010000475.1:0-3777 GCA_047638655.1 Minisyncoccia bacterium
GCCATGGAATGGATCGGGAAGCTGTCGAAGGAATCCGTGAGCATGGACCGGCTCAGTGTTCCTGCTTATCGCGCGGGCATGCTGCGGCAAATGCGTACAACCCCCGTGCTGTTCGAAGCCAACGTGGAGGTGGCCCAAGGGGTGGCGGCGGTGGATGATGTGATGCGCGACGTGGGATCGGGTCGCTGGGCCATGGTGCACGCGGTGCCCGGTTTGGGTGGCGTGCAGTTGTCTTTGACCTGGGCGCATGTGGACCGTCCGGATCTTACAGAAGCGGACTTGGAGCTATCGGCGTTAATGGGGGCAGAGGGCAAGCCGGCAAGTCCCGTACGCCTGTTCGGCGTAATCCAGCTCATATATCAAGCCGCTATGATGTCCAGCAGTCACGTGTTTGTTCCGGAGGGCATGGCTTCCATTTCGAAGGTGTCCGGCAAGCATGGACGAACAACCCTGCTGATCGCGATTCCTGGGCAGGCGGCTCCCGTGGAGCAGTCCTTCCAACTCACTAGTGCCCGCAAGGATCGCGGCGTGGCATTCCTCATGCGTTCTCTGATTCCCTTGCAAACCCGTTGGGAACTGGAGCAAGGTTTCGGCATGGCAAGGGATGGGAGTGACGAATGGTGCTGGCGCAGTCAGAGGGACAGCAGCGAGTGGATGGCGCAACGCGCGCTCGAGGGGATGGCAAGTGACCTGATCGAGGTGCATCAGGTGGGTGGCTACATGTTGCTGCACGCAACCAATGGAGTCTCCCGGGACCAACTGCCCGTGGCGCACATGGAGCTGGATCGGGCTGTGCAGCGCCTGCGTGATCTGGTTGCAACGCGCCCCTCCTACAAGGTGACCCTGAGTGTCTTGCAAGGGGAGGGGAACGAATTGGTCGAGCTCCAGCAGGTTGTATCGGAGGGCTCAACGGCCTCTTGGTTCACCGGCGCCGAACGATCCTTCATCCAAGAATTCGACGTGGAAGTGGCTCAATACGCAGCCATCCATAACCCCAGCATTCGAGTGCAAATGGAAGGCAGCATGATCGAGATGTCCTTGAGCCGCGACTCCGCCGGAGCGCTTACGGTTCTCATGGATGCTCGCATGAACTTGCCCCAGGGCGAAGTCCCGATGGATTTCGCGAGCCCCCTCTTTGGATCGCACAAGCGCATGGCTTACCAGCAGGCCCGTTTCGAAGGCATGCAAACCCTCAAGCAGAACGGCCAGTCCGGTGCTTACTACGCCTACTTCGGTGGCGAGGGCGCAAACGCCATCCATCTGAAGCTCAGCGTCGAGCCGGTCCAGTAGCGGCCTGACTCCATCGAAGCAAGCGGCCCTCCACCAGTCATTCTGGTGGAGGGCCGCGTTCGTTGTCACCATGCGCGAAAACACCGCCAAGGTTGGCAGCTAGGTTGAAAGCTAGTTAGACAGCGGGTGGCGGACAACGAGCAAGGTCATGTCATCCTCCCGCAGTTTTCGGCAAATAGTCAGTGCCGTATCTACGAGTCGTGCTGCGATAGCGCGCGCGCCTAACCCTGCTTCGGCGGCTGATCGCAGTTCCAAGGCGATTCCGTCTTCACCGAGCATGCGATCGTGATCTTCAGGATCGCGAGCCTCGGAGAAACCATCGCTAAAGGCTACAAGGACGTCTCCAGGGCATAATTTGACCTTGTTTGAAACGGTGTAACTGAAGTCATCGATCATGCCTAAAGCGGGACCTCCACCCAGCAAGGTCTCGACCTCACCCGTGGCAGCCCTCCAGATCATTGGGTCGGAATGGCCGCCATTCACAAGCTCCAGGGTCCCGTCTTCGAGCAGAATCCCCACCATCAAGGTCATAAACCGGTTGTCGGCGATGCGCTCACTCAGGTCTTTGTTGAGCAGCGTCACGACCTGTCCAATGTCCTCAACGACCCTCAGGTAGGAGCGTAAACTCGCTTGAGCCGACGCGGTAATGAGCGCAGGTCCGATGCCATGTCCTGAGACGTCACCCACCACCAGGGCGAGGCGTCCGCCATCCAATGGAACGATGTCGTAGAAGTCGCCCCCCGTGAGGTCGGCCGGTTGAAAGAAACCACCCAGCTCGAATCCTCGGCAGAACTCCGGGAGATCCGGAATCAGATCGCGCTGGATCGCCCTTGCAAGCTCTAGGCTTTGTTCGAGTTTGACCTTCTCCAGTGAATCTATATGTAATTTTGCGTTCTCAAGCGAAATGGAAATGTGAGTGGCCAACGCGGCAAAGAATGAAAGGTCACTATTGCTGAAGCTGCGATTCTCCGCCCTTGAATCCACGTAGAGCACACCCAAGGGAGTGGCCGCCTGATCACTTTCGCGACTTGCTGCAAGGGGGACGCACATGGCCGCCCTGAGTTTGAGGGCGAATACGGATTGACCGAGTTCCATCGCCTCATTCTCTGTAGAGGCTGTGGCTCGCATGGGGTCATGACTCTGCAATACTTGCTGCGCGATTGAAGTGGAGAAGCGCAGTCCGCCCTCATCGTCCGCGCTGAGGTCAATAGCAGCCTTACCACGAGCGACGCGTATATCTAAGCTGCCGGCATCTGTCGCCAGCAATAGGAAGCCCCGTTCCGCGCCGGTGGCTTCGATCGAGCGGTCAACGATATCGTTTAGAAGCGGCTCGATATCTCGAGTCTCGGCCACGCTGGCAATCGCACCCAGCAGAACTTCAACACGGTGGCGGTCGTCATTCTGGTTCCCGGTAAGGAGCAGGGTGGATGCGGAAGCTAGGCCACCCTCCAACGCCTGTCCTGCGGGCAAGAGATCTACGTTGCCCTGTTTCCTAGATTCGCTCTTAGGGGAAGAATCAACTTTCTTTGTTCGTCGGAAAAACATGATGTACAAAGTCTAAAGCCATTTGGATTTGTGCGCCTAGTGGAATTGGGCGCATATTGTTTTCAGGGCGATAGCGAAGTCGAATACCGGATCAGGGGCCGTTGGCCCGAGCATTCCTTCGACTTTATTGACTTTGAGAGCTGTAGCCCAGCGCCATGGGGCCACTAGGACGACGGAAAACAAAAAAGGCGCCCCCGCACGGTGAAGTGCGGGGGCGCCTTGTGTTTGCTTGCTCGCTAAGTGCGGTCTACTTGGCCGCGACGCTGCGCTTGTTGCGCTTGCGTTCGTTGTCGGTCAGGTACATTTTGCGCAGGCGTAGGCTGGTGGGGGTGATCTCCAGCAGTTCGTCGTCTTCGATGTACTCGAGGGATTCCTCGAGGGAGAAGATGATGGGGGGCGCGATCTTGGCGTTGTCGTCGCTACCGGAGGCGCGCATGTTGGTCAACTTCTTGGTGCGACAGATGTTGAGGGGCAAGTCGTCGTCCTTGTTGTTGGCGCCGACGATCATGCCTTCGTAGACCGGGACTCCCGGGGGAACGAAGAAGGTACCGCGATCCTGCAGGCCGTCGAGGGCGTAGGGGATGACGGTGCCGGTACGGTCGGCGATTAGCACGCCGTTGGTACGACGGGGGATGGGTCCGCCGTCTTTTTCCCAGCTCTCGAAGATGTGGGACAGGATGGCTTCGCCTTGGCTGAGCGTGAGCAGCGAGGTGCGTGCGCCGATGAGGCCACGGGCGGGGATCTTGAATTCCAAGCGGGTGGAGTTCAGCACGGTTTCCATGTGCAGCATCTCGCCACGGCGGCGGCCCATGTATTCGATGATGCGACCGGCGTTCTCGGAGGGCACCTCGACGGAGGCGCGTTCGAAGGGCTCGCAGCGCGTGCCGTCCACGTCCTTCGTGATGACCTGCGGCTTGCCTACGGCGAACTCGTAACCTTCGC
>JBLIMI010000476.1:0-3770 GCA_047638655.1 Minisyncoccia bacterium
GAATCGAGGAGGAATTCAAGCAACGCATCTCGCAGCTAGAACGCTTGTATCTCGACGATTTGATGGGAACCCACGACGCGCTTGAGGGGTTGCAGGCGTTTCTCGAGAAGCGCCAGCCCAATTGGAAGAACCAATAGAGGGCTGACCTCGGCTCCCGGTGCTTGGTGGTAGACAGCGGAAGCCGGAATCTTCATCCACTGGAGCAGGGTGGGGGCTATGCGGAGACGATTCCACGCGTAGAATCACGGCACCCGGTCTCCCGTGTGATTTTCCCTTCATGAACATGATTGGCATGCCTTGCGTTCGTACTCTCCTGCCCCTTGGGCTCGCCCTTGCGATCTCGCTCTCTTCGTGTGGCGACAAGAGCATTGACGGCGGCGGCGCTGAAAACGCGGCCATGCTGGAGTTCCTCGAACTCGGTATCGTTGGAGGAGCGGGCGTCGACGATGAGATTCAAGTTGTGAAGAGCTTGAAGGTGCAGGAGTCCGAGGATTGGACCGTGAGTGGCTGCGTCAAGAAGGTCGAGCAGATCAACTTGAAAGCCATCAAGGGCCGCATTCCTTCGTTGACGCTATCCGTCCACGAGGATTCGAGTCAGCTGACCATTCCCGGGCCCTACGACGCCAGCGAGTTCAACTTGATCGCCGTCCATGTCTACTGGACTCACAAGTGGGAAGTCACGGTTGAGTTGAATGCGGACAACAAGACCTTGGCGCGTACTACGCCCCAGGTGATTTCACCCGGGGGCGGCCCTCAGACGTTGCTCTTCAATTTGCCTCAGACCCGATTGATCGATCAGCAGATCGACGAACTCGTCGTTCGTTTCACGAATTGCGATCGGCCGCTGAACATTCTCTCAGTGGACCTTCTACGGCAACCAGATCATTCATTCTTGCCTTCCGCCAACTCTGGTCCGCAACTCGTCACGGTCGGGCAAGAGATGAGGCGCGCCGTGGGCGTGGCGACAAATCTCGAGCTCGGTACGACGCTGATGGGCGGGGTCGGAGCCAGCCTGCGCTTTTCCTATGGCGTCCCCGGGGACTTGACGATGGCCGGTGCCGAGAGTCAGCTACGCGTTCGCTTGACTGGAGAAGATGGCGAGGTTCTCGAGCAGGGCTTTGGTCTCGACACCAAGCCGGGCAAGACCCGCTGGCGCCAGGGGCTGATCGCCCTGGATGCATTCGCTGGTCAGCCGGTGAACGTGGTTTGGAGTGTGGTGAGTCCGGATCAGGAGCTTGAAAGCGTTTGTGCACTGGGGGAAGTGACCCGCGTGCAAGCAGGCTCCCAAAGCCGTGTGGTGCTCCTGATCACATCGGACACGCATCGTGGAGATCACATCGGATCTGCTACTGACGGTGTCGAGATCGACACACCATTGCTGGACGCGCTGGCCGAGCGAGGGGTTCTGTTCGATGACTGTTTCAGTACGACGAACATCACCAATCCTTCGCACATCGCGATGATGACTGGCGTTCACCCGCGGGACACTGGAATCTACAACAACTACACACGGGTCTCTGGCTCCGCTCCGACCTTGGCGGAGGCCTTTCGCGATGCTGGCTACATCACTTACGCTGCGATTAGCACCAAGCACTTGACCAATTCGATCAGCGGCCTGGGGCAAGGCTTTGAACGGGTCTCCGCGCCCATCTTCTCTTTTGCGAGAGACGGCAGCAAGACGATCAAGGACGTGGATCGTTGGTTGAGTGAGTCCGAGGGCATGCCTGTATTCATCTGGCTGCACCTATTCGATGCCCACATGCCCCTGCGAAGCAACGTGCCCAATGTGGCTCGTTACTACCCGGATAAGGATCGCGCCTTTGACGAGTCCTTGCCGCAGCTGGAGGCCCCCGCCAAGAAGATGATCCGTGGCTTGCAGCTAGAAGGATTGCGTGACATTGAGTACCCGCGCGCACTCTACAAGGCTGAAATTACGGAGTTGGACCGCAAGCTTGGCGAATTCCTGGCTCAACCGTTCTTCAGCGAGGCCGTGATCGGATTCACTGCGGATCACGGAGAGTCCCTCGGAAACCACGGTGTCTATTTTGCTCACGAGGAACTGTATCGTGACTCCTTACACGTGCCTTTGATTATCTCCTGGCCAGGCGGGCCCAAGGGTGTGCACTCCGCGGGCCCTGTGACGAACTTGGACCTGGGCAGGACCTTGCTGGACTTGTCTGGGAACCTGGGTACTGAATTCCCGGGAGAGAATCTCGCATTGCAAATGGAGGAGCCGAAGGTCGATCCAAAGCGCTACAGCATGAGTGCTCATGGTCGCGAAATTTCACTGACCGAGGATGGTTGGCACTTTCAGCTACGTCTCGGAGAAAACGGGTTGGCGGATGGATCCATCACGCGTCCCGAGCATCAGGCGGAACTCTATTACTTACCGGATGACGCCGCCTGCCTGGAGGATCGACTGGATTCCGAGCTTGAGCGCGCGAAGGACATGCGCAAGCAGGTCCTGGATTGGCTGGCAGCTTCCAAAGACATGGATTGGTTGGGAGGGGACAGCGGCGATGCTGAGACCTTGGCCAAGCTCGAAGCTCTGGGTTACACCGGGGGGACCGGCGAGACCGTGGGGAAGGAACTCGGGATCGACCCGGCCTGCGATTGCGCTTGGTGCGAAAAGATGCGCTGATACAGGGCCTCTCGTGGTTGAGTCCGCCACGGGCTGCAACTCGGCTGCTCTTGAATCGATAGCGCTAGCTCTCGCCGATGTCCTCGTTCCACAACTCCGGGCGATTGGCGATGAAGTCGCGCATCAATTGCACGCACTCGGGGTCATTCACGACGTCGAGTTGGACTCCCCGGCTTCTGAGGTAATCCTCGGGGCCCTGAAAAGTCCTGTTCTCGCCCACGATCACGCGCGGGATGCCATAGAGCAGGACCGTGCCGCTGCACATGTCGCAGGGTGAGAGTGTGGAGTAGAGCAAGCAGCGCTTGTACTCCGACGCCCGCAACCGTCCGGCGTTTTCGAGGCAATCCATTTCTGCGTGCAGGATAGGGGAGCCCCTTTGGACGCGTCGATTGTGGCCCCTGCCGACGACTTCGCCATCGAGAACGAGTGCGGAGCCGATCGGGATTCCACCTTCAGCGAGGCCCAAGCGGGCCTCTTCTAAGGCAATCGCGAGAAAGGGATCGTTCATGGGCACATCCTACACTCCCAGGTGAAACTCACGATGTTGTGAATGGTGTCCGGTTTCGTATGGTCCATGCCCCGTCCTGGACACCTCTTTCATATCCAAGCGCTCATGCTTCAGAATCCTGACCCGTCCCTGATCAATGCGGAACTCGCACCAACCACACCGGAGGCGCGCAATTGGTCTGTGGTGAACATGGCCTCCCTCTGGATTGGCATGGTGGTGTGTGTGCCCACCTACATGCTTGCGGGAGGATTGATCGATCTCGGGATGAACTGGGTACAAGCGGTGGGGACCGTCCTGCTGGGGAACATCATCGTGCTCATTCCGATGATCTTGAACGGTCACGCTGGAACGAAGCTGGGAGTTCCGTTTCCGGTTCTGAGTCGGGCCAGCTTTGGAATTCGTGGGGCCAACATCCCTTCGGTTTTGCGGGGGCTCGTTGCCTGTGGCTGGTTCGGGATTCAAACGGCCATCGGGGGCGCTGCGATTTACCAGTTAGTCGGAGCCTTGCGAGGCCAACCCTTGGGCGGTGAGGACATCGCCTGGCTGGGATTGAACGGGGGCGAGTTGGTTTGTTTCCTGGTCTTCTGGGCGCTCCAGGTGGTCATCATCCATCGCGGAATT
>JBLIMI010000477.1:0-3768 GCA_047638655.1 Minisyncoccia bacterium
CCGAGCCAAGTCATCGTGGGTCATGCCGTAGGACACCACGCGCTGGCGCTGATTCGAAGCCTGCTCCTCTGCCGGCTTGACGCTGCGCAGGATCACGTTTTGGCTGCCGAGTTGGCGAATCTGTTCCTGAGCCTCAATGCTGGCGCCCTCGCCGATGGCGAGCATGGCGATCACGCTCGATACCCCGAACAGCACACCAAGGGTGGTCAGAGCGCTGCGTAACTTGTGCAACAGCAAGCTGCGCACACCCAGGCGCACGGTGCGAGTGAAGGTTGACTGAACCATCAGACTCCTCCCCGCGCTGTCACCGAATCGATACGTCCGTCGCGCAAGCGCAGGACACTCTCGGCGCGTTGACCAACCTCGGCTTCGTGGGTCACGAGCAGGATCGTCTTGCCTTCCGCGTGCAACTCATCGAAGAGATCGAGGATCTCAAGAGCCGTCTTGCTGTCCAGGTTACCCGTGGCCTCGTCGGCGAGCACCAAGTCGGGATCGTTGATCAAAGCTCGTGCGATGGCCACGCGCTGTTGTTGGCCGCCGGAGAGTTGCTGAGGACGGTGATCCAAGCGATCCTCGAGCCCCACTCGTTCAGCGAGTCCCAGGGCGCGATCTTCCGCATCCTCAGGGGGCTCGTCCTGGTAAAAGAGCGGAACCAGAATATTCTCCAACACGTTGAGCTGGGGGATCAAGTTGTAGGACTGAAAGACGAAACCCAAGCGACGACTGCGCAGATCAGAGAGGTCATCATCGTCCAAATCGGCCACGTCTTCTCCGCCCAGGTGATAGGTGCCAGAAGTGGCACGGTCAATGCAGCCCAATAGATTGAGCAAGGTCGACTTGCCGCTGCCCGAACTTCCCATCACCGACCAGTAGCTGCCACGTGCGAAAGTGAAGCTGAAGTTGTCGAGAGCTTTGACCTCATTGCCCCCCATGCGATAGGTGCGGCAAACGTCTTGAAGTTCGGCCACCGGCGGTAAGCCGGGGATGTGCTGAGTCGTCACAGAAATCCTCTTGTCCTCTATTAGGGCTTGCTAGCGGTTTCTTGACCGCGCTCGCGTTTTCCGCCGGGCCGGCCACCACCCTCGCCGTTCTCGCCCTCTTGGCCGCGCTTCGGTTTGGTACCGGGGTGGCCCTCGCCAGCGCCCTCGGGGGACTCTTCGCCGGAAGGTTTGTCTTCTGCCTGGAATCCGATCGGCGGACTGAGCAACACAATTTCGCCCTCCTCCAATCCGCCCAGAATCTCGAGCCACTTCTCGTTGTTGCGGCCGATCTCTACCTCGCGTGATTCCACTCCAGTGCTGCTCGAAACCCAAGCGATAGGCACGCCACTTGAGTGATGGACCGCCTGCACGGGAACGAAGAGAACATCCGGCGCCTCATCCACGTGAATCTCAATGCTGCAGGACATCCCAGGCCGCATGTCCGGCGAAGATTCATCCACGATGATCTCGGTGTTGTAGAGCCGCAAATTCGGGTTGGCCCAAAAAGAATTCTTGTCCGGCAAGACCGCGACCTTGCCAACCACTCCATGGAAGATGCGACCGGGAAGCGCATCCACCCGAAGCGTCACGGCCAAGCCCTCCACTACCTGTTCTAGGGCAGACTCGTGGATGCTGGCTTCCGCAACCATGCCACCCGCGCCGGGGATGCTCAGGATCTCCTGACGTTCGCGAATCTCTCCGCCTTCCTGGACCGGTTCCCCGCCACCGTAACGGCTGCCCTCGGTACGTCCGTAGACCACCATGCCCGAGACCGGTGCATAAATGTTGCCCTTGTCGATTTGGCTGAGGATACGCGCCAACTTCTCTTCCTCGAGTTCGAGCATGACCATGGCGGCCTGCTTGGCGGCCTCAAAGTCGGCCAACTTGGCGATCTCCTGCTTTCTGGCTTTGCGTAACTGCCGCTTGGCCTCCTCGTGGTTCCCTTGCAATTGCGCCCACTGCTTGGGGTGTTCGTAACGCTCAAGCAGGAACCGCGCTCGCTGGGCTTGCTCCAGCATGATGCCTTTTCGGGTGAAGGCCAGTTGATCTGCTTCGAGCTCCATGCGTTCGACAAACCCCTTCTCCGCCAGTTGCGTGCTCCAATCGAGGGTGTCCTCTGCACGCTTGAGCTCTTCCTCACTGATCAGAATGTTGTCCCTGTATTCCTGTAGCTCCTGTTCTCGGTTGCCACCGGTGAATCCGACTTCGGACGTCTCTTCGGCCAGCGCAAGAATCTCTTCGAAGCTCATCTCGCTAAGACCTTCAATACCCGAGCCGATAAACTTCTCGATCTCGAGCAAGGCGAAGTACACATCTTGTATTGAGTTCGCGATCAAACTCTCGTTCTCGATGCGCTGAATCTCAAGCGCCTCGCGCGTCTTGGTCGCCGTGGCTCGCCCACTCTGCACGGAGATCTCTTGGGCCACGCGTCGGCCAGTAGCTGGCCCTCCTTGACCTGCACACCTTCCTCGATCAGGAACAGCAAAGTCGAACGCCCTTCCACTTCGCTCTTGATGCTAGCGCTGTTCTGAGCGGTCAAATTGCCACGTTCAGTCACGGTGAACTCAAGGCCACCGCGACGCACAGAGGCACCTTTGATTTCGAGATTGGGGTCCCCGGAGAGGAAGTATCCCTGTTGTTGTCCCCATATACCGGCTGCCGTTAGCAGGATGGCGATGGCCAAGAGAGGCTTCCAGGTGCTGGATTTCTTATTACTCATTTTGCTTCTTCCTGCGCGCTCTCTATAGGCACGCTTTCCATTCGAATCCCGTTTTCGTCCACTCGCAGAAGGCCCAAGTCGAGTCCCAACTCGAGGCGCGCGAGGGTCAAGTCGATGATGGCCCGAGTCTCCGCATTACGCGAAGACACCAGGGCGTCCTGGGCTTCCAGGAGGTCACGGGTGTTCGCACGCCCCGCCTGTTGGTTCAGCCCCACACTCTCTACACGGCGCTCGGCCAGGAGCACGGCGCTCTGTTGAATACGCGTCGATTCCTTGCGGGCCTTCACGGATCGCAATTCATCACGCAGGTCACTGGCCATGCCATCTTCAAACTCCTCCGCCGAACGAGTCGCCGATTGCCACTGAATCAGTGAACTGCGGTAGGCGTTGCGTTGGGGCAAGCGGGCAACGGGCAAGTCGAGCAGAATCCCGAGGCTCCAGGAGACATCCTGAAAGTTGTAACGAAGTGGTTTGTTGGTTTCGGAAGAAACATCCACGGAAGAAGTGATGTCAAGTCCCATGCGCAGAGCGTCGGCAGCCACTCGCGAGCGGCGCTCGGCGTCCACCACGCGATCGACCGCTGTCAAGAAGTCCGGTCGGCTGGCGCGGGCCAGCTTGAGGGCGTGCTCGCTACCCAGATCACCAAGTCCTTCACCGCCAGCCGCCAGGAGTTCCAACTGGGCGGGGTCGATGGTTAGCTCGACGGCCATCGGCAAGCCCAACAGGAGCTTGAAAGAGTCGAGTGAGCCCGCATAAACCTGGCGAGTGGTGATCAGACGATCCTCTGAGCTGAGTTCGTTCTGTCGGGCCTGGTCCACCTGAATCGCGCTCAGACGCCCCGCTGCCGAGAGCGCTTCGTTGCGCTCGCGAATGTCCTTCACGTTCTCAAAGTTACGCCGCTCGTTTTCGATGCGCTCCAGGTCTTGGTGCAGTCGCAGCAAGCGTTGGGCAAGATCGAACGCTAGCTCACGCTTGTAGCGTTCGAAGGTCCGCACTTCGTACACAAGCTCGCGCTCAGCCTGGGTCAGATTCTCGTAGACGATCAACTCCCCCGCGCCGGCCAGCAAC
>JBLIMI010000478.1:0-3756 GCA_047638655.1 Minisyncoccia bacterium
GTGATGAGGAAGCGGGGACGATGTCGCTGCGCCAACTTGAGGCCGGGGCCAAGACGCCGTGGTAGGTCAGCTGGTGCAGGCGCGGGGGTGGGACGAGCGCAGCCAGCCGCTCGATCAGAGTCTTCTACCGGAGGGCGAGCGGCTCGAAGATGAAGTGTGTGGTTCCATCGCGGAAGGGTGCGCGCAGTTCGTGCACGACCCGGCCGTCGGGCGTGAGCGAGAGGCGTTTGTTCGAGAGCGGTGGACGGGTGATGTATCTGCACAGATGCTCCAGGCGTGAGGTCTGGTCCGCATCGACCTTCACCGCGGGAATTGATCTGGAAGCAGGAAGAATGCGTCCACACTTTGGTGATGGACTTCGTATCAAGGGGCGTGCAGAAGGAGAAGGAACACACGCTCACGCGCGAGATCAATGAGCTCCGCAAGAAGCTCGTGCTGCAAGAGCAAGCCAGCAGCGCACGCATCGCGGAGCTCGAGCAACGCGTCCATGTCCTTACGCGCATGGCGTTTGGCCGCTCCTCGGAAAGGCGAAAGCCCACGGGCAACCTGGACAGCAATCCCAACCAGCAGCACCTCTTCCTGACGGACATCCTGGCCGATGCCGAACGTGTCGCCGAGGAAACAGGCGCAGTAGGGCATCTGAGCGTGACGCCTGCAGCTCCAAGCAAGGCAAAGAACAAGGGGCGCCGATCGAGTTTTCCCGATCACCTTCCAGTCGTGGCAGTGGAGTTTGAACTTCCCGAAGATGAACGGCGCTGCTCCTGCGGCGGCGAGCTTCACAAGGTGGGATTCGAACAGTCGCAAGAACTCGAACGCATCGAGGTCACGATCCTGCTGCAGAAGAAGCGCGCAAAGTACGCATGCCGCTCGTGCGGCGACGGGATCACGACGGCCACCGGCCCGGCGCGCGTAATCGACAAGGGTCTGCTCGGTGTCGGTTTCTTGGCGAACATCATCACCGAGCGTTTTGTGTCGCACATGCCGTACTACCGCCTGGAGAAGAAGTACCAGTCAGAGGGGCTCGACCTCTCGCGCAGCGTGCTCGAACGATCCGTCGCGCGCTGCGCCGAGTTGCTTGAGCCTCTGCACGCGGCTCTGCGCGAAGAAGTGCTCTCCAAGGACATCCTGTTCACGGACGACACGACCGTGACGCTCGTGAATCCCCGCAGCAAGGGAGGGTCCAGCAAGGGTCGCGTCTGGATCTACCTCGACAAGCTGGGCAATCACTTCTACGACTTCACAAAGACCCGCGAAGCTTCGGGTCCGGAATTGATCCTCAAGGACTTCTTGGGCTATGTGCACGCGGACGCTTACGGCGGCTACGACTGGCTGTTTCAGCCGGGCGGCCCCACTGAAGTTGCGTGTTGGGCCCACACTCGCCGCTACTTCGAACGTGCGGAGAAAAGCGATCCAAAGCTAAGCGCCAAGGCTCTCGATTTGATCCGTGGTCTGTACCGCATCGAGAAGAAGGCCAAAGAGGACGAACTCAACCCCGAAGCCGTGGCCGCCTTGCGGCAAGAGTATGCCGTGCCAATCCTGAAGAACATCTGGGCATGGCTGGCAGAGGTCGAGGCGCAAGTCTTGCCCAAGGGCCCGATGGGGAAGGCGGTGCACTATGCGCAGGCGCATTGGGATGCCCTCAATGTCTACGTCACGGATGGTCGGCTTGAGATCGATAACAACGCTTCGGAACGGGCGATGCGTCCAATCGCCGTGGGGCGCAAGAACTGGCTCTTCTTCCAGACCATCGGCGGCGGGAAGACGGCGGCGATTCTGATGAGCCTGATCCAGACGGCGAAGGCAGCGGGCGTGAACGTGCAGCTGTACTTGCGCGACGTGCTCCAGCGCATCGCAACGGAGTCGGACATGAAGAAACTCTTGCCGCACGCGTGGAAGGAACACTTCGAGCCCGAGGTGATGAAGCGCCGGAACGAGATCGTCGAGCTCTTGGGCTCGAAGTAGATCGAGCGGGCTCCGCCGGGGAAGTCAAGCAGGAGCTGACGTGGGCGTCACGCGACGGTTACTGTTGAACCAATCCGATTTACGCAACAACGCCCCGGCTTGGTGTCGAGGAAGCTGACTTTCAGGGACATCTTCGTGTCTCTGGCCACTCCAGCCCGCCTTGCTCTTGTGCGGTCAGCCGGTTGCGCGTATCAAGGAGGCAGGGAGATTGAGAGATGTGCCGCTTGACTAACAACGAACGGAGGAAGCACCAATGAAGGAAGCACCTTGACCAGAGGCGTGGGGGGGGGGTAGGTTGGACCTTTCACAGAGGGAGATCGCCATGGACTGCGAACTTGCGGTCACCAAACCATTGCGCCGTTCTCTTACAATCACAGACATAAAGCACAGGTACATTTTATGCAGTCAACTCGCCGGACCATTGCGCAGCGAACCCGAAACATAGCCATACCTGCTGCCGCGCTTGTCGTGCTGGCGCTTGGTACAGCTGCAGCGCCAGCCCCGCAAGACCCAGAGCTTGTTTGTGATCCTTGCGGCGTTGTCTATAAAGCATGGTCAAACGCCCCTAACTACGCTGGCGTCGCCTTTGTGGTCACTGGGGAAATCTCGGACTCGGGCAAGTGCAACCCCTTGAATGATGCCTGCAACCCGACTGACCCCTGCTCGTACTCGGTTACCGGCAACTTCTACAGACTCCAATCCCCCAATTTCCAGTCGTTGCCGGTAACGGCCGTTGCTGAGGCTTCTTGTCTTTCCTCGGCTACTGGCACCGCTACGCATGCGGCCGGAACAATCACCGCTTTCGTGACTTGCGATGACTGCGACGACTAAAGCCTCGGCCAGTGTCAGAGCCATTGCTTGTCGCTGTTCTGCACTCGCGATCCTCATGCCGGTGCACCGCACGGTCCAGCCTCTCAACGACCCCCACGCGCTATGACTCAACCCAAACGAGCCGCCCTTCTCACGCTGGCCCTGACGTTGGGCGCAGTCTTCGTGATGTTCCTTACCAGGAGGGCAAAGCCCGGGACTCAAGATGGTCTTAGCCCACAGCCGCGTAGCGACGCTTCAGATACCCCGGTTCTCGCAACAGAGTTTGAAACAGCTCCTCTCGGGACTGGCGCTCGCGCGGCCCTTCCGGCGGTTCCCGAAGTCTCCGAGGTAGAAGCCGTTGAGCCCAAAGGGGAGGAGCAAGACAAGGAGCCACTGCCAGCCTTTATGGATTCAAGTGGGTCACCCGAAACATGGAGGTCGAAGTACGCCGAAATGCCGTGGAGACATATCCAGATCGAGGCGGACCAAATCACAGCTTACATTGAACCTCTGACACAAGATGTTCTTGCGAAGCTTTGGAGAGACGATGAATACGTGGTTTTGCCCTACGGCAGGGCAACCAAAATAGAAGACGGAGAGTGGTGGGACGATGGCGATTTTCTTCCGGGACTAGAGCTTCAAATCGGGATGCCCGACGGCGAGAAGCGACGGTATCGCGTTCCCGAAGATCAGTACCCCGATTTGTATATGCTTGGACGAAAGGGTCGATGGCTACGGAGCGCAGCGAGGGCCAAACAGAAAGTCGCGACGAATTCCTTTCTGGCCAAGTAGCGGCCCTCCAGCACCTCTTGTCGGCGTTGGTACAGTAATTCCGGCCCCAAGCGTGTTTGTGCAGACTCGTGGGGGCGCTGGTGCACTATCCGAAATGGACCGAGAAGGCTCCGTCCGTTCGTAAAGTCAGCGACCAATGGCTACCGACTTCGGTCGTCCGCAGTCTAGCAGCCGATTCAGGATCTTGCACCC
>JBLIMI010000479.1:0-3751 GCA_047638655.1 Minisyncoccia bacterium
CAAGATCCGGACGAACTGGTAGGTGCCAACTACATCGAAACCGGTTGGATCCGAATCGATGGGGATGTTGCCAATTCGCCGACCACCTCGATCGAGGATCCGGCCTTCTACGCCGTCCTGATCGAACGCATCGCCAACCTAGGAGGAGCTGACTTACCCTTCGAGCTCTGCTCTCAGCCTGGCGGGGTCTTGCTTCCGCGCTCTCTCTCGGGGCAGTAGGCACCCGGACTGAACCGATCTTGAAGTTGGCCGGTGACAGAACCCGAACCCGGGTTCCGTCGCCGGCCCTCTTCGTATAGGGTGAGCGGGCCATGGAAATCACGAACAAGACAAAGCGCCCGCTCCGCATCCCCCTCCCCGGTGGTAAGAAGCTGCACCTCGGCCCGGGAAAAACGGGGCAGATCACACCCAAAGCATCCGAGCATCCTCCGGTTCTGAAGCTCGTCGAAGCAGGTGAATTGGAATTGCTCGACAAGGGTCGCAAGCAAGGAACCGGTGGCTCCGGTGGAAACACTGGAACCTCAGCTTCCAAGGGAGCCGGTGGCGGCGGCATGCGTCACACGGGCGACCGCTAGGCCGAAGCGTTCACTGTGTCCACGTGGACATAGACCTTGCCCACCATCGTGTGACCCTCGAGAGTGTTCTGAACACTCACCGAGATGTCATGAGCTTCAACCGCGCTGCGGTTTGCGAGCACTTCAACCTCCACCTCAACGTGTAGGGTCGGCCCAGCGAATTGGGCGCGAAGCTCACCGAGCCCAATCACACCTGGAACGGCGCGACCAAGATCTCGAAGCTCGTCCAGCACTTCCGTCGACGGCGCTTCCCCCATCAAGAAACGCAAATTCTCACGGGCCAGGTCAAAACCACCTTTGCCGATGTAGATCGCGACGGGAATGGCCACCAAGCCATCCGCTGTAGGGTACCCGCTGCGCACGAGACCATAGCCGACCAGCGACACCGAGCAGGCCACCAAGTCGTTACGTGTGTCCACCCAGAGCGCTGAAAGAGCTGAACTCCTTGAGTCCCTGCGTTGCCGAGCGATCAAGACCATGAACAGGGCCTTGACGGCCAGTTTGCCGCCGAGGATGAGCGCAACTGGTGAATCCAAGTGCGCGACGCCCTCCACTAGCAACGACTCGACTGCGCTGCGCAGGACCTCGAAGGAAAGCACACCGGCCAGGATCGCTGTCACCAACGCGCCAATCGGCTCCGCCCGTTCATGGCCGTAGTGGTGGCTCTCGTCGCTCGGCTGCAGACTCAGCCAAACGCTAAAGGCGAGGATGATCCCCGATCCCACGTCCAGGAGGGAGTCCGCTCCCTGGGCCAGGACAAGTTGGCTGCCCGAGTGGTAGAAAACGGCGGCCGCCGCCACGAGCAACAGGACGTTCACCACCAGCGCCCCGCGAACGAGTCGGCTCACGCTACTACCAGTGGATTCGGGATGGGTTCGGGACATGGGTTCGCAGGATGATACGGTGTCGCGCCTCCCCATGCAGGCACTTCACTTCACCCCCACGCCCGAACTTCAGGCCAACACCCCCAAACCGACGCCAGCGGAGGGCGAGGCCCTGATCGCGCTGCGCTTGGCGGGCATCTGCGACACGGACCTCCAGCTCAAGCGCGGATACATGGGTTTCCTTGGAATTCCAGGCCACGAATTCGTTGGCGAGGTCATCGAATGCGGGGATTCAAACTGGGTCGGCAAGCGCGTCGTGGGCGACATCAACGCGGGTTGCGGCGAGTGCGAGGAGTGCCTCAACCACATGGGACATCACTGCGCCGCGCGCAGTGTACTCGGCATCCTTGAGCGCCCAGGCTGCTTCGCGGAGTACTTCACGCTACCGACTCGCAATCTCGTAGCGGTCCCCGCTGGCGTGCCGGACGAGGCGGCCGTCTTCGCAGAACCTCTCGCCGCCGGGCTGCATGTGCTCGACTGCATGGAACCGAGCGGTGATCCTCATTGCGCCGTGTTGGGCGATGGGAAGTTGGGACTTCTGACCGCGCTGGCCCTGCATGGCGCGGGTGTGGACGTCACTCTTCTGGGCCATCACGAGGCCAAGCTCGATATCGCCCGGGCAGCCGGGATTGAGGCGCGAATCGAAACAGGGGATCCCAGCGAGGCAATGGCTTTCGATTTGGTAGTCGAAGTCACCGGCAACCCCGGCGGTTTGCAGCGCGCCCTGGAATTAGTTCGCCCGCGTGGCACGCTGGTTCAGAAATCTACCGTGGCAGACAAGCTGGCGGTCGATCTCTCGCCCCTCGTCATTCACGAAATCAAGCTCGTCGGCTCCCGCTGCGGCGACATGCAGGCTGCGATGGATGCGCTTGAGTCTGAGAAAATCGACCCCTCGCCGTTGATCGTCGGGCGCTACCCACTCGCGCAGGCGCTGAGCGCCATTGAATTCGCTGAACGACGCGGAACCTTGAAGGTTCTGCTCGAAGGGACCCTATAGCTCGAGCCGCGACTCGACGCTCAAGCGACGCAACCCCACGCGTGCCGGCTCCAATTCGCGAGTCATAATCTCAATGGGATTGCAATCGGGATCGTTGATGTAGAACGAAAGGACATCCCCGTGGTCCTTGGCGTCCTCGGGGCAAACTCGCGCGCCGCTGCCGCCGCGCACTTCCTGGTCGAGAAGCCGCGCGCCAAAGGCAACAAATTCGTCTGCCGTGACTCGAAAGGCGACTACGCGGTTGGAGTCACTACTCACTCTCGATGTGAACAGCGCCAATCCCGTTGCTCCCCCATCGCCAGAGATGGAAAGGGGCCCATAGGGGTCCTGGGTGCACTCGGTGATTTCGAATCCGAACAGGTCGCAATACCACTTGGCTGAGAGCTCGCGATCGGCGACGAGAATGTGAACGTGATCTAGCGTGTAGGAGCTCTTTTGCGACATGAATGTTTTGCGCTGTGGGTGGTGCGCAGCACCGTAGCGCAATCGCAACTGCTAAAACAGAGGGGGCAGGCGCAAGCTCCGGAACGGCCAATCCGGAGCGGGAAAACCAATCGCCCCCTGGGACAAACTCCAGCCGAAGGCCTTGCTGAGGACTGCCGTCAAGTCCTCACCGAGAGCTGCCAAGGGAACTAGGGCGTACTCGACAGAGGCACTGATGGTCTCGATCTTGGAGGGCTCACATCGGCAATGCACGTCGGTCAGGTCCGAGGACTGCGCGCTCTCGTACACAATCGGGCCCATGGATTGCGGACCTTGCCCCATCAGATGCACCACCAAGACATCGGGGCGCTCTTCAACGGAAGGCTCGACGCAAAAAGTGCGGCCCTCAAGCACAGTGCCGTGGGAAGCGCTCGCCAACTCCTCCAAGCTCTTGCTGACATAGAAGAGCACCTTACCGCTCGAGTCCTCGAGCAGCTCAATGATCGCCGGGAAGCCCTCCGAGTCGTAGGTCATCCGAAGACCTTGAACCCCGATCCCTTGCCCCTCAAACTCCAACCGAAACCAGAGAAAGGAGCGTTGCCGGTAGCTCTTACCAGCGACCTCTACGGTCCCTGTGACCGTGTAGACCGTCGGCCGCCGCACATCGATTGAAAGTGCGCCCCCAACGAGTGTGACAGCGCCAAACTCCTGCTCGGCATCGATGGAACTCTCACCCTGCGGATGCTCGCGATACAGCATCGGCGCCTGGTACACATCGGTTTCGGTGGCTGCCACCGCGACCGGCTTGTAGAGATCAATGGCGCTAAAGCCGAGATCGGCTCGTGAACGGATCTCGGCATCCGTCAGTGCAA
>JBLIMI010000480.1:0-3712 GCA_047638655.1 Minisyncoccia bacterium
CGGCTTCTTCAATGACGAAGCCGATACCCCCGCTGAAGCCCGCCGGGAATTGCAAGCCTGGGAAGGAGAGGGAGCTGTGGAGCACTTGTTCCTGGTGGCCATGGGACTCGATTCCGTTCGCCTCGGTGAGACTGAAATTTTGAGCCAGGTACGGCTGGCCCTGGAGGAATCCCGGGCCCTGGGACTCTCGGGCAAGCGTCTGGATCCGATCTTCGACGAATCGCTAAAACTCGCCAAGCGCGCCCGGCACGAAACCGACCTGGGACTCGGCCGCACCTCTTTAGCGGAGATTGGACTCGATCAAGTTCGCGCCGAAATCGCCCGGCGACCGGGACCCTTAGCCCTGATCGGCATTTCCGCCATGACGGAGCGTTGCGCGCGCGCCCTGTGCCAAGAAGGGCACGATGTTTGGCTGGTGAACCGTACAACCGCGACCGCCGAGACACTCGCCAAAGAGTTGGGCGAGCGAGCCTTGGTGATGCCACTCGATTCGTTCCGGGCGGCTCCGCCCCCCATCGCTGCCCTGATGAGCGCCACCGGTGCAGCGGGGCCTATCTTCAACGCAGACCAACTCGCGAGGCTCCGGACCAAGCTCGAGCCACAACGGCGCCCGCTCCTGGTGGACTTCGCCACGGACCCGGACCTAGATCCGCGCCTGGCCAAGGAACTCGGGTTCGACTTGCTCGACATGCAAGAGATGCTCGCCATCGCCGAACGCAGTCGCCAGGAACGCTTGGCTCAATGCGGCGAGGCGCGCTCCCTGGTGGACCAGGCCCTGGAACGCATGACCGCAAAGCTCGGTCGCCAGTCCGCGGACAAGGCCATCGGCGCTTTGCGTAAAGTGTGGCTGCGCAAGACGGAACAAGAGCTGGAGTCGTTGATCACGAAACACTTCGAGGGGCTTGAAATTGAGAAGACGGAGGCCCTGCGGCGCTTCGCCTCGAAACTCTCGAACCGCTTCGCCCACATCCCGGCCGCCGGACTGCGCAACCTGGCAGAGACCCATGGAGTGGATCTGGTGCGGGAGTTCTTCAAAAATACGGACGAGGAACTCGCAGAAGAAGTGGAAGACAGTCTGGATCCGGCCTACCCATTCCAAGACTCTGGGATCAGGAATGTAAAATAACCATGCCCAACAAAAACGACGACGTACGCGACGGCTCGCCATTCAAAATCGGAACCCGAGGTTCCGCCCTGGCGTTGACCCAGGCCCATGGCGTCGCTGCCGATCTGAAACGACTGGGCCGCGAGAGCGTAGTGATCATCATCAAGACCAGCGGTGACCTGGACCAGACCCGGCCCTTCGCCGAAGTCGGCGCCCCCGGTTTATTCGTTCGTGAATTGGAGCGAGCCCTTTCCGAAGGCTGCGTGGACGTGGCGGTGCACTGCTACAAGGATCTGCCCTCGGACTCGCCCGATGATCTGCTGGTGGCCGCTTGCCCTGAACGCGAAGATCCCCGCGATCGCCTGCTCGTGCGAGCGGATCGTGTCGACGCCGACGGCGAGGTCTTTCCCTTGGCCCAAGGGGCGCGGGTAGGAACCGCATCGGCACGCCGCCGGGCTCTGGTGGCCGAGTTGCGACCGGACCTTGAATGCGTTCACTTGGGGACGACTACGACGCCATCTTGTTGGCCAGCGCCGGTTTGAAACGTCTCGACCTCTCCGCCGAGAAAGGCGAGTGCGATCCCATGGAACGCGGGCACCTGCACGAATTGGACCTCGACCCCCGGGTCTACGTGCCCGCCCCCTCCCAGGGCTGCTTGGCCTTGCAATGCCGCCGTTCCGATACGGACGCCTGCGACCTTGTGGGTCAATTGGACCACCCCACCACCCACCGCGCCGTGCGCGCCGAACGCGCATTGCTGACCCTGGTGGAGGCCGGCTGTCA
Source organism: Minisyncoccia bacterium (assembly GCA_047638655.1). Classification (GTDB taxonomy): domain Bacteria; phylum Planctomycetota; class UBA1135; order UBA1135; genus JABACD01. The sequence continues at coordinate 1,889 of JBLIMI010000480.1, forward strand.
GGTGGCCTTTGGAGCCTACGCCACTGAAACGGCGAACGGCGACCTGGAGTTGATTGCAGCCCTCGAAGTGGACGGCAGCGTGCGTCGGGCGTCGGCCAGTGGCGCGGACCCCGATCAACTCGCGGCGGTCGTACACGGCCTCTTGTTGCCGAAGAAGGTCAAGCCGTGAGCGAGCTACGCATCGCCCTGACACGCACGGCGCAAGACAATCGACTTTGGGCCGCTGAACTCGAAGCGGCTGGGCACACTCCCATCGACGTTCCCTCGCTTGCCATCGAAGCGATCCATGAAAGCGCGCCGGCCCTGCGCCGCGCGCTGGCTGCCGCACCGCACTTGCTCTTCACTTCAGCACGCCCGGTGCACGGCCTGATGCGGATTGCCCCCGAGCTTTCCCTGGAAGGCAGAATTTGCTCCTGCGTAGGAGAGAGCAGCGCCGAAGCCGCAAGGAAGCTTGGCGCGAGGGTGGAATTGGTGGCACCGGAACTCGACGCCACCTCCCTCGCCAAGGAGTGGTTGCAAACGAACAAGGACACGGGCACTCCCCCCTTGTGGTTGCGTGCGCAGGAAGCGCGAGCGGAACTTCCGAAAGCCTTCAAGATCGCGAAACGAGCCCTTGACTCCATCGCGGTCTACCGAACAAGTGCAGCAGAGACCATCGACCTGGCCCTGCTCCAAACAGCCGACGCGATTTTTATCGCCAGCCCATCCGCCGCTCGAGCCATCACTTTGGCCGGCGCCTCGAGTGCTACAGCGCGCGTGATCGCCATCGGTCCATCGACTGCCCAGGCCCTCGAGGAATTGGGTTGGCGGGTGCATGGAGTGGCGGATGAGCGCAACTTGCAAGGGATGCTGGCGGCGCTTCTATCCAATCCCGAATCGACCAAGGCCTTGATCCCTACTAGCGAGCCAATCCATTGAACGAGCGAACCCAACAAGGCGGCCCCGGCCGCGCACGGCCCCGGAGACTTCGCAGTTCCGCGGTGATGCGCGAGATGGTGAGCGAGACCCACCTGCGCCCGCAGCAATTGATCCAACCGCACTTCGTCTTGCCGGCCGAGAAGGGCCAGGAAGCCATCGCGTCCATGCCTGGAATCGATCGCATGGGACGCGCAGACCTGCTTCAGCGCGTCGGCGGCGATCTGGAACTGGGCCTCTCGCGGGTGTTGCTCTTCGGGCTTGCGCCCGACACGGGCAAGAGCCCCACGGGCGTTCACGGCGCGGCCCCCGATGGCGCCGTGCAACGGGCCACGGAACAGATCAAGGAAGAGTTCGGCGACGAGGTCCTGGTCATGACCGACGTCTGCCTGTGCGCCTACACGGACCACGGGCACTGCGGGCACCTGGAAGATGGGGTGATCCAAAACGATGAGAGCTTGCAAAGCCTGGCCAACATCGCGCTCTCCCACGCTGCGGCTGGTGCCGACGTGGTCGCTCCTTCCGACATGATGGATGGCAGAGTGGCTGCCCTGCGCGACGCCCTCGATGGGGCGGGATACGAGAACACCGCACTGATGTCCTACGCAGTCAAGTACGCCTCGGCCTACTACGGCCCCTTCCGCGACGCAGCGGCTTCCGCTCCGGGGAAAGGCGACCGCAAGAGCTACCAGATGGACGTGGGCAACGTGCGCGAAGCCATACGCGAAGCCCAACTGGACGAGGCTGAAGGCGCGGACATGTTGATGGTCAAGCCCGCACTGGCTTACCTGGACGTGATCGCGAAAGTTCGCGAAGCGTCCAACTTACCGCTCGCCGCCTACAACGTTTCGGGGGAGTACTCCTCCGTCAAGGCTGCCGCGCAATTGGGCTGGATCGACGAGGCCGCGG
>JBLIMI010000481.1:0-3711 GCA_047638655.1 Minisyncoccia bacterium
ACGAGGAGCGAGACAAGTGGGTGAGCGATCGTTTCTACGACCTAATGGGTCCCAAGCGACAGCCAGAGAGCAGTGTTCTCCAGCACCACAAAGACCTTGCGGCTGCACTGCAGAATCGACTTGAAGAAATCGTTCTCGCTCAGTTGCGGCATGCACGCAAGGAGTTTGGGCTTTCACGCCTCTGCCTCTCCGGCGGCGTGGCTTTGAACTGTTCCTTGAACGGCAAGATCGAGGCTTCCGGCATCTTTGATGAGATCTTCGTGCAGCCCGCCAGTGGCGATAGCGGCAATGCGCTGGGCGCCTGTTACCTCTCAGCCCAAAAGCTCGGCCAGCAAGTGATACCGAGCAAGACCCACGACTTCTACCTCGGTTCGAACTTCACGAACGAGGAGATTGAAGATGCATTCGAGCAAGCGGGCATTCAATTGCAACACGCCGAAAACATCTTCGCGTTGACGGCGACCAAACTGGCCGCGGGCAAGATTGTGGGCTGGTTTCAAGGCAGCGCCGAATTTGGACCGCGCGCCCTCGGCAATCGCTCCATCCTTTGCCGACCTTATCCCGCGGAGATGCGCGACCACCTCAATGCCCGGGTCAAGTTCCGGGAGTACTTCCGGCCCTTTGCCCCTTCCGTCTTGGCGGAACGTGCGGAGGAGTACTTCGATCTCGGTCAGGAGTCCCCTCACATGTTGATCGCCTGCAAGGTCTTGCCATCAAAGAAAGACGAAGTGCCCGCGGTAGTGCATGTGGACGATAGCTGCCGCGTCCAAACAGTGAAGGAGTCGAACAACCTCCGCTTCCGGCGGCTGATCGAAGCATTTGATGAGGAAACAAATACTCCTGTGGTGCTCAACACTTCTTTCAACGTGAAGGGTCAACCGATCGTCAACACGCCGCTCGAAGCGATCAAGTGCTTCCAAGGCACGAACATCGACTTCCTTGCGGTGGGAGACTACTACGCGGAAAAGGCCGACGCTTGATGACCTGAACCCTCTCCGGGGTGAGCCCAATTCCTGTGACCGGTCCAGGCCCCTGCGGTGCGTTCTTGCGGTCCAGTCGGTGCTCGCCAGCGGGAGAATTCCGAGCCAAGTCTCTCCCACGAGAAATCAACCGTTACCCGGGCTAGAGAGCCTCCAGAGCCCCCCATTGGCCGTCGATAGGCACCAACATGACAAGAGTCCTGTTCTATTCGCCCTACGCCACCTGGAATTATCACACGGCACTTGAAGCGACTTGGGCCCACGGCCTGAAGGCGCGCGGCGTCGATGTGCAGTTCGTGACATGCAACGCCCTCTCCAAAGTTTGCGATGTCTATCGAGAGAATCTGAATCCACGCCATGAGGGCGCCTGCTTGACCTGTCAAGCGAGCACGTCGGCGCTGTTTGCATCTCTTGAGATGCCCTACGACTGGTTGGGTACTTACTTGGCCCCGACCGTTCGCGAGGAGGCGGAAAGCTGGGCCAAAGGGCTGAATGACCATGATCTTCTGAATGCCCGCTGGCGAGGGATGGACGTGGGCAAATGGGCAGCCGCATCCGCGTACAATCAATACCGGACGGCCAGCCTCCTTCTGGACGACCCGCACGTGGTTCAAACCCTGCGCGACTTGCTGGTCGGAACGGTTCTCAATCTAGAAGCCATGGACACGCTGCTCGACTTGCACCGCCCGGACACGCTAGTCCTGCTGAACGGCCGATTCTCCGGCCATTGGGCGGCCATCGAATTGGCGAAGCTCAAAGGGATTCGCTTCGTCTCCCACGAGCGAGGTTTCACCAAGAACACCGTGCGCTTCTCCGAGAACGCGCGAACCCACGAACTTGGTGGCATGCGCGAACTCTGGGAACAGTGGCGCGATATCCCCTTGGACCCTGCGGAGTCTGCAGCCGCTGCACAACTTCTCTTGGACCGCCGAGCAGGCCGGAACTTCTCGAGGATGTCCTTTAGCCCCGCGCTGCAGGAACGTTCGCGAGTGAAGCAAGAGTTGAGCCTCGACGACCGGCCCTTGGTGGCTGTCTTCACCTCTTCTGACGATGAGACCGCCGCCTTTCCCGACCGCACGGAAGGCGCCTTCCCCATCTCCAACCACTTTCTGCCCGCCGTGATTGAACTGGCGCAGGGGCGGCCGGACGTGCAATTCGTCTTTCGCATCCACCCGAACATTCAAAAAGCTCAGGCGGGCACCAATCAGGATGCACTCACACATGCGGAGCAAATTCGCCAACAGGCTCCCGCGAACGTGCGCGTGGTCATGCCCAGTGACGATGTTAGTTCCTACACCTTGATGGACATCGCCAATGTGGGGATGGTCTACGGCTCTACCGCCGGACTCGAGATGGCAGCTTGCGGCAAACCCGTTCTTTGTATGGCTCAATCCACCTATACGCACACTGGAATTGCCGGCCAAGTCAACCACCCCAGCGAGTTGGCCCAAGCCCTCGATCGTGCACTTGGCCAAGATGTCGATTTGGAAGTTGCCCGCATTGCCATGCGCTGGACCTATCGATACTTCCACGAGTACTCGGTTCCTTTCGACCTTGTCAATGGCCCTACCGATGACGGTCCCGCATCGCTGACTTACACATCCCTGGCACAGCTTGCCGAAGGGCAGCACCCCATCCTGGACCGTGTCTGCAGTTACCTTGCTGGCCAATCACCCTCCGTGCGCCCAGGCATAACCATCGATGAACGTCAGCGTGATAGCGTTTCTGAAACCCAGTCACTAGCCCTCTGGTTGCATCGCATCAATGGGATCGAACAGCCTCGGGCTGCGGTTTGAGGCTCAGAGCATCTGTTCCGCGGCTCACCGTTCGCGTCCCTGCCACCGAATGCTGAATTAAGCTAGCATCGCTCACAAGCCCCGGAGCACTTCGCCTGGCTTGCAGCGAGCACCCCTTTCAAGACGACCCCATGCGCGCACCTCTCTTTCTCCTCGCCCTGTTGTCTGCTCTCTGCGCCTGCTCTGGCTTGCAAGCCTCAAAGCCTGTGCTGAGCGTGGATCAGACGCAACACGACGCCACGTCTTCGCTGGAAGCCTTGACGCTTTGCGCGGGTGAGTGGCATGTAATCCAAGATAGTGAAGCTCCCAGTGGCGGACATGCTTTGGCTCAGGTCGCACAAGGTGTCTCTGCTGACTTCAACCTGGTACTGCTTGCCGATTCAATGCTGCAAGACGTGGACGTGGCGGTGTCCATGCGCTCGGTCGCCGGCGAAATCGATCAGGGAGGCGGCATCGTTTGGCGGGCACAGGACGCTCGCAACTACTACGTGGCGCGGTACAACCCGCTCGAGGACAATTACCGGGTCTACACGGTGGTCGATGGAGTACGCACGCAACTCAAGAGCACGAAGGTCGAACACTCCGGCGGTTGGCACCGTCTGCGCATCACGATGAGTGAGGATCTAATCCATTGTTACTACGATGGAGAACTGGCTCTCGAAGTCACCGACAGCACTTTTGCGGAGGCCGGAAAGCTTGGCCTTTGGACAAAAGCTGACGCGCAAACACTCTTTAACAGCTTCGAATAGGAACTCGGCCCCGACCCCTTGTTCAAATACCCTGCCATGAAACTCCTCAATTGGAAGACCGCGTCGGCTCTGGTACTTAGCGCTTCATTCGCAATAGCGAGTTTGGGTTCCCCACCCCTATGGTCAGCGAGCACGGTCCAAGATGCCGGGCAAACTGCTGCGGAGCGTAGAAAAGCGCAGATTGAA